>DATCES010000245.1:0-2702 GCA_036509935.1 Mucilaginibacter sp. | reverse complement strand
GTTATTTCGCCCCTTATAGCCCTGATGAAAGACCAGGTTGACAGCCTGAATGTGAACGGCATACCGGCAGCGTTTTATAACTCGAGCCAAAACCCGCAGGAACAAATACAGTTAACCGAAAAGCTCCGCAACAACCAAATCCGGCTGCTATATCTTGCCCCCGAGCGTTTGTTTGGCAACGACAGTAAACTCATCAGTTTTTTAAAATCGCTTCCTGTTTCGCTTATCGCAATTGATGAGGCGCATTGCATATCGCACTGGGGGCATGATTTCAGGCCCGAATACCTCATGCTGGCAGGTTTAAAACTGGAATTTCCGGATATACCTGTTATAGCGCTTACCGCTACCGCCGATAAACTGACAAAGAAGGACATCCTCGAAAAATTAAACCTTAAAGACCCCGCCATATTTGTTTCATCGTTTAACCGCGCCAATATTACCTATAGCGTAATCCCAAAAAAGAACAGCTTTAACCAGTTGCTTGATTTTTTGGATGATAAAAAAGATGATTCGGGTATTATTTATTGTCTTTCGCGTAAATCAACCGAAGCGCTGGCCGCCGACTTAAAAGACGAAGGTTTTGCTGCCGAGCCCTATCATGCAGGGTTGGATAATGCGGTAAAAGCCCGTACGCAGGAGGCTTTTTTGCGGGATGATGTAAAGATTATAGTTGCCACCATAGCATTTGGCATGGGCATCAACAAATCAAACGTGCGTTACGTGGTGCATATAGATATGCCAAAAAACATTGAAGGTTATTACCAGGAAACAGGCCGCGCTGGCCGGGACGGCCTGCCATCTGATGCCATGTTGCTTTATTCGCCGGGCGATGCCAATAAACTGAAACAGTTTGCCATGATAGACGACAACCCGGAGCAAAGCCGCATCATGCTGAAAAAACTGGACGATATGGTGCGCTATTGCCAGTTGCATGCATGCCGCCGCCAGTTCCTGCTAAAGTATTTTGATGAGGATTTTCCACCCGGTTGCGGGTCATGTGATTTTTGTTTAACCGAGTTTAAAACGTTTGACGGCACCCTGCTTGCCCAGAAAGCGCTTTCGGCGGTAACCAGGTTAAAGGAACGTTTTGGCAGTACCTATGTTATCGATTTTTTGCGGGGGTCGAAAAACGAAAAGATCAGGGATGAACATAAACAGCTTAAAACTTATGGCATCGGCGCCGATATCAGCAAAACCGACTGGTCCCGCTATTTCCGCGAGTTAACCGCTATGGGCTATTTACAGGTGACTGATGATGCTTATCCGGTTTTAAAACTGACGCCCAAAAGTGACGCGGTATTGAAAGGACTGGAAAAAGTTGAACTTATCGCATCGCAAACTACCGAAGAGCATCAACATGCAGCCACCTTGCCATTTGAGGCGGTACTGCTGTCGGAATTAAAAAATATACGGCAGGATATTGCACTGCATGAAAACCTGCCGGCCTATATTATCCTGTCGGATGCTACGCTGGTGGAAATTGCCACTTATTTACCGCAAACCCTGGATGAACTGCGCCTGGTTTCCGGCTTTGGCGATGTTAAACTGGCCCGTTACGGCCGGGAATTTTTGTTGCCTGTTAAAAGTTATTGCACTAAAAACGGTTTATCATCCAAAATAAAACAAAAAGTACCCAAACGTGAGCGGAAAACCGGACGAACGGGAAATGTATCACGGTCTTCTGATACTGCTTTTGAAAGCTTTACCTTGTTTAAATCCGGCAAAACAGTTACTGAAATAGCGGCTGGCCGAAACCTGGCAATTGCTACCATTGAAGGTCATTTAAGTTTTTATATTTACAATGGCGCGATAGATATACATGCTATAGTAAAGGCAGAAAAGATCCCTTTAATAAAGGAGGCTATAGAAAGTTACGGAACGGAAAAACTTTCGCCACTTAAAGAAGTTTTAGGTGAGGATACAAGCTATGGCGAAATTAAAGCCGTAATTGCCTGGATGCGAAGGACAGGGGCGATTTAAAGCCCAACCCTCCCTCTCATTGGAGTCCTTTGGACCGGTAAGGAGGGCTTAAAGAATTTTATCAAAAAGAGTGAATTTCGAATAATGAATAATGAAGTAAATCGGCTTTCGAAATTCGGAATTCATTATTCGATATTATTTTAACGCTGTATTTTTATTTTTAAGTTAGTGCCATTACTTTGGTGAGGGGCTTATGACAACGACAGAACACCTGTACGAACTTTTTGTTCAATACCCGTTGATCGTTACCGATACCCGGAAGATAGTCCCGGGCAGTTTGTTTTTTGCTTTAAAAGGGGATAATTTTGATGCCAATACTTTTGCCGCCAATGCCCTCGAACTGGGTTCAGCGTATGCCATTATTGATAACCCCGCCTACCAGCTTAATGAAAAATATATTGTAGTTGATGATGTGCTCGCCGCTTTACAGGATTTAGCGCGCCATCATCGCCGGCAAATAAATATACCCGTTATCGGTATTACCGGCACTAACGGCAAAACCACTACCAAAGAGCTGATCAACGCTGTTTTATCGCAACACTATAAAACACAAGCCACGCATGGTAACCTAAATAATCATATCGGTGTACCGCTAACGCTGTTAACGATTGATAAATCGCATGAGATAGCAGTGATAGAAATGGGCGCCAACCATCAAAAAGAAATTGAGCTGCTTTGCGGCATCGCCCGGCCTACCCACGGCCTTATTACCAATATAGGCA
>DATCES010000244.1:0-18257 GCA_036509935.1 Mucilaginibacter sp. | reverse complement strand
GTGTTTTTTTGCGCCGAAGCCCATAAGGACAACATAAGCATCAAAGTAAACAGTAAAGGTTTCTTCATAATTTTATTTTTTTCTGATAACCAACAAACCGTCACGGACAGGAAGGATCAGTTTATCAACCCTTGCATCGGCAGCAATTTGGTCATTTAGTTTGCGAATCACCCTGGTATCGGCATCATTTTCAGCCCCATACACCTTTCCTTTCCACAAAACATTATCAATTATTATTAATCCACCCCGCCGCACTTTGTCAAATACAAGTTGAAAGTACGTATAATTGTTTTTTTTATCTGCATCTATAAATACCAGATCGAAATCGTTATACGGTAAACTGCCAATTACTTGTTCAGCTTCGCCAAAATGAAGTTTTATTTTTTTCCCAACATTTGTTAGTTTAAAATGTGAATTGAGCATTTCCTCCAGTTCGCGGTTAACTTCAATGGTGTGTATTATGCCCTCTTCGGTTAACCCTTCCGCAAGGCAAATGGTGGCATAGCCGGTGAAAGTGCCTATCTCCAATATTCGCTTTGGCTGTATTAATTTACTTAAAAAACTTAAAACCCGCCCCTGGTAATGGCCCGAAAGCATGTGCGGGCGTAGCGCTTTTAAATACGTTTCCCGGTTAATGGTTTGCAGGCATTCAGGTTCAGCATCGCAATGCCCATCCAGATACTCCTGCAGGTTATGGGGTAGGATTTCCATTTGGGCAAAGGTAGGAGTTTTGAAATTAATGGAAATTAGTGCATGGTTTTCTATTTCGTTGCACCCGGCCTTTTTTTCTTTACTTGATTTTTTGGGTCTATTCTATCCCTTTTTGCTTTGCGATATCAATTTTCTTGATGCTGTCTTCGGCTGGTAGGTCTTCGGGCATAGTACCTCCCAATTCTTTAATAGTTTGCCTAACTTTTTTTCCAACCTCAAAATGTGCCTGGTTAGCTTTTTGCTTTCCTTTTATTTTCTCCCGTTTTAGTTTTTCTTCTGTTTGTGTTGCACGGAATAAGTTAGCCGCCAATTCGGTGCTGCCCATGTGGTCTAAAATGTTTTGGCTTTTCTTTAAGCCTTTTTTATCCTGGATTTCCTTCGCGCCTAAACCATTATATAAACCCATGTAACCGTGATTTTGAAAAACTGCGTATTCCCACGGCTGTATTACCCCCGCATTTTTTGCGGCATCGGCCAGGTGCTTATTATGTTCGGCCATCTACCGCCTTAAAAAAATCCTCTTTTCATCTTCACTTTTAAGCTGCTCAAACGCCCGCTCTAAAATCTCTTGCTTACGGGTTTGTACTGCAAAATATGTTTGTCCCAATGCAATTATTTCTTTTGAAGGATCAGCATTTTGAATAATAAGGTAACAAGCATACCTGGAAAGGTGCAAATCACCTATGTTTCGTTGGGCGCCTTTTGGCAGGTTTATCATTTTCTCCATACGGGGAAAATGATCGTCCGGTGCCTGTGAGGCATTTTTACATGATTCTTTTGCTTTTTCGATCACATTAAGAAACTTGTCCCACTTAATATATCCCAGCACTTTAAACAACTCCCTTGCGCTCCAATATTCCTGGCCTATTTCGTTTATATTTTTTATTTCTTCAAATTTATTTTGATTGCCCATGCCTGATTTTAACTCTTAAAATTAAATGTGCTTTATTTATTTATTTAATGCTCTAAGAAACTATTTTTTCTCCATCCACGACTGCAATAATATCACCGCCGAAATTGCATCCACAAGTTCCTTATTTTGCCGGTGTTTTTTATTCATCCCGCTTTGGGCGATAGTGGCTGATGCCATTTTTGAGGTAAACCGTTCGTCAAGCATTTCAACGGGAATTTCGGGAAAGGTTTTTTTAAGCAGGTTTACAAACCCTTTAACATGGATGGCCGACTGGGATGGCGTATTGTCCATTTGTTTGGGTTCGCCAACTATAAAGCGTTCCACCTGTTCGGTTTGCAGGTATTTTTTAAGATATTCGATAATTTTTATAGGATGTATGGTGTCAAGGCTGGTCGCTATAATCTGCAGGGGATCTGTAACCGCAATGCCAATCCGTTTGGTACCATAATCAAAGGCCATGATCCTCATAGTATTGGAGAGATTGGAGGTCTGGGATTAGAGATCAGTCCGAAAGTCAGTAAAGTCCGAAAGTCCGAAAGAAGCTGCGGCTTAGCGGTCAGTCCGGCGTTTCGGCAAAAACAACTTAGGTTATATAGAAGAGGACACATGTAGCAAAGATAGGGTTATTGACTGTGTTTTTAATCCCGGTACGAACCGAGGCACCCTTTTTCTTTCGGACTTCCGGACTTTCCCGACGTTTCGGACTAAAAACAACTAATCTCTAATCACAAATCACTAACTTCGCACCAATGCAGTTCAGGCAAATAGTTGGACAGGATGCTATGAAGCAACGTTTAATCAATTCGGTAAAAGAAAACCGGGTTAGCCATGCCCAATTGTTTTTGGGGCCGGAAGGTTCCGGAAGCCTGGCGCTGGCGGTTGCTTACGCCCAGTATTTGTCGTGCGAAGATAAACAAGCGGATGATTCCTGCGGCGGGTGTTCATCCTGCCGTAAATATCAGAAACTGATGCACCCCGACCTGCATTTTTCGTACCCGTTTTTTGCCAAACATAAAGAAGATACGGCGCTTACTTTTATCGAACAATGGCGCAGCGCTTTTATTGCCAATCCATATTTAAGCCTTGATACCTGGCACGGGTACCTTGACGCAGAAAATAAACAGGCAAATATCAATATTGCAGAATGCCACCAGATTATCAAAAAGCTTAGCTTTAAGCCTTTTGAATCGGCCTATAAAATTTTGATCCTGTGGCTGCCCGAATATCTGGATAAATCGGGCAATTCCCTGCTCAAAATTATTGAAGAACCGCAGCCAAATACTTTGTTTTTGCTGGTGGCCCAAAACCAGGACCAGATATTGACCACCATTTTATCAAGGACGCAATTGATAAAGGTTCCGGCATTACGTTATGAAGATATAAAGGATCATCTGGTAGAAAAGTATAACCAAACTGAACCGGCAGCCGCAGAAATAGCATATTTATCAAACGGCAATTTATCCGAGGCCCTTACCATGCTACAAGAGGGCAACAATGGTTACCATGCCAGGTTTGTACAATGGCTGCGCCTGTGTTTTGCCAATAAAGGGATAGAGGCAATGGTTTTTGTTGAGCAGGTTGCAAAAATGGGCCGCGAAAACCAGAAGAACTTTTTGCGTTACGGTATTAGCTTTATCAGGGAGTGCTGCCTTATTTTATCAGGTGCCGGCAACCTGGTTCATTTGCCCGCGCAGGAACTGGAAACCGCGCAAAAAATGACTGCTGTAATGAATATTTCGCAGGCGCAGGGTATCATTACCGAGCTGGAAAAAGCACATTATCATGTAGAACGGAATGCTAACCCTAAAATTCTATTTTTAGATGTATCTTTACAGATTATGAAACTGTTAAATTTAACTATCCGCCAACAGGCGGGGACCTAATATACCGGATTAATTATGGGATGTGGAAGTTGCTCAACGGGAGGCGGATGCTCACCCGCGGGCTGCAAAAGTAACGGCTCGTGCCTTACAAATGGCTGCAGCAAATTAGATGTTTACGATTGGCTGTCGCACATGGATATGCCAACAAATTATAAGCCTTACAGTATCATCGAGGTAAAATTTAAGGGTTCAAGAAAAGAGTTTTATTTGAACAATGATAATATTTACCTTGAGGCGGGCGAACTGGTAGTGGTTGAAGCAGCTACCGGCGGCTATGACGTGGGCCATGTATCAATTACCGGCGAACTGGTGAGGATGCAAATGGTTAAACGCCGGGCTAAAGAGGAAGAGGTAGTTAAAAAAATATACCGTAAGGCCACCGTTGCAGATGTAGATAAATGGAAAGCGGCAAAAGAACTGGAGTGGGAAACCATGCATAAAGCCCGGACGCTTGCCCTTGAGCTTAACCTTTCGATGAAATTAAGCGATGTGGATTACCAGGGCGACAAATCCAAAGCCACTTTTTATTATACGGCCGAAGGCCGCGTTGATTTTAGGGAACTGATTAAAAAAATGGCCGAGAGTTTCCGTATCAGGATAGAAATGCGGCAGATAGGTATGCGGCAAGAGGCGAGCAGGCTTGGCGGCATAGGCTCCTGCGGGCGCGAACTTTGCTGCTCTACGTGGTTAACCGATTTTAAAACAGTATCCACATCTGCGGCGCGGTATCAAAACCTTTCCCTTAATACTTTAAAATTAGCCGGCCAGTGCGGCAAACTGAAATGCTGCCTGAATTATGAGCTGGACACTTATATGGATGCATTAAAACACATCCCGGATAACGTAAATGTTTTAAAAACCGAAAGGGGCGACGCGCGCCTGCAAAAAACAGACATATTTAAAAAACTGATGTGGTTCAGCTACCCGCGTGAAGATGCGTGGGTACCGCTTCCGCTTGAACGGGTAAAGGAAATTCAGCGGATGAACCGCGAAGGCATTGTTCCGCCGGACCTGGGCGAGGTAGTTGAAATAGAAGCCAAACCGGTAAAAATCCTGGATTACGAAAACGTTGTGGGGCAGGATAGTTTAACCCGCCTTGACGAACGCCGAAACGGAAAAAAGAAAAATAAGAACAGGAATAAAAACCATCGGCAAAATGGCGCATCGGACAACGTCCAACGCCCTGCTTTAGCCGTGCCGGAAGGGCCGCAGCCGGTAAAGGCGCCGGGAGCTGACAGGGGCAACAATAATAACCGGAATAAAAAATCCCGTCGGACCAGTAATAATCAAAACCGGCCTGATCGCCCAAATGGCAACCGGGACCAGGGCGGGCAGCAAGACAGACAGGAATGAAACGGGCACCTCTTTTTTTTTACTTAACCCTCGTTACCGCTTCGCTATTGTTGTTAGTAAGCTGTACGGATAAAAACGGCATTATAGACCAAAATTCAGAAGTCCCCGATCATAACTGGACCTATTTGAACCGGTTTAGATATGATGTTACGGTCGACGATGCAAAAACCCCTTACACCCTTTACATGAATTTAAGGGTTACTGCTAATTATAAATACTCAAACATATTTATATTGATCACCCAGGTTGGACCCGATAAAAAACCCCTTGTTAAACGTTATGAACTGAAGCTGGCCAATGAAGACGGGGAGTGGCTGGGCGAAGGCTCCGGGAATTTGTACAGTTACCAATCAAAGTTCCGAAGCGATTATATGTTTCCGACAAAAGGGACCTATCATTTTTATATAGAGCAAAATATGCGGGATAATCCTTTGAGAGGGATTAGCGATGTTGGACTGAGGGTGGAGAAAAGCCCCCTAACCCCCTAAAGGGGGAATTTATTGGTTAAATTTCTTCTTTCGGTCTTTACTGCCTTTTCGGTCTTTCGGACTTCCTCAAAATTTTCCTACCTTCGTTTGCTAATATTTTTATCAAATGGGTTTGTACCTCCTCATCGCTTCTATTGTTATTCTTTTAATTGCAGTTGTTCTTTTTTTAAAGAAACCGGTAGCTTCTGATGGTATTGCGCCCGATGATTTTTCGCGACTGAAAAATGAAAACTCATCGCTGAATATTGCCCTGGCAAAAGCCGAAGAGCGCGCCATAAATTTAGCCCTTGAGCGCGATAAAGCTGACAAGCAATTGCAGGAAGAAAGGACAAGGTACGATCATCAGATGATTGCGCTGAACCAGGAATTGTTGGCTGAAAAGAACAGGATGGCCAAGGCAGAAGAGCAGTTTATAGCACAACGACAGCGTTTAGCCGAGCAGGAAAAATCAATACAGGAAATACAGCAAAAATTTCAAACTGAATTTCAAAACGTGGCCAATAAACTGCTGGATGAAAAATCTAAGAGCTTTATTGAAACGAACCGGACCAACCTTGATATTTTATTGAACCCGCTAAAAGAAAATATTAAGGCTTTTGAAGATAAAGTCGACAAGGTTTATAACATGGAGGCAGCCGAACGCAATACGCTCAAAGGGGTTATTACCCAACTGATGGACTTGAATAAGATGATCAGTAATGAGGCACAAAACTTAACAAAAGCATTAAAAGGCGACAGCAAAAAGCAGGGCAATTGGGGTGAAGTTATTTTAGAGCGTGTATTGGAACGCTCGGGCCTTGTTAAAGACCACGAATACCGCCTGCAAGCCAGTTTAACCGACCAAGAAGGCAACCGGCTGCAGCCTGATGCAATAATTGACCTCCCGGATGAAAAACACCTTATTATCGATGCAAAAGTATCTTTAACAGCTTATGAGCGCCTGGTTAATTGCGAAACCGAGGATGAACGCAAACGATATTCAAAAGCACATATGGAATCCATACGCGGCCACGTATTAAACCTATCGTCAAAAAACTACCACGACCTGTACCAGATCAACTCCCCCGATTTTGTATTGCTTTTTGTGCCGATAGAATCCTCGTTCAGCTTTGCGGTACAAATTGATGCCGAACTGTTCAGCGATGCCTGGGACAAACGGGTGGTTATTGTAAGCCCGTCCACCTTACTCGCCACTTTGCGTACTATAGCCAGTATCTGGAAACAGGAACGCCAAAACCGTAACGTTTTGGAAATTGCCCGCCTCAGCGGTGCCATGTACGATAAATTTGTCGGCTTTGTTGGCGATATGGAAGGGATTGGCAAAAACATTAAACTAAGCCAGAATGCTTACGATAGCGCCATCAATAAACTCACAGAAGGCAATGGCAATTTAACAAAGACAGCCGAAAAAATAAAAGGGTTGGGGGCGAAAGCTAATAAGCAATTGGATCAGAAGTTTATTGGGGATGAGGATGGCCCCCTAACCCACTAAAGGGGGAACAGTTGTTTTATAAATATTTGCCATCTACAGCTATTGTTCTGTAGGGTATGTATGAAACCTTAAAACCCATTTGTCTGTTAATGCCTGTTTATAAAATTCCAATCCTACCGAATTCTTTGAGTAATATTCCTCTTTAATCTCATAAACATCCTTTCGCTCTAATACTTTTCACTTAGCTAAATCAATTTCGTCTTTTGCTATTTCATCTGCTTTGGTAACGGAACTTACTTTAATCAAACAACTAACATAAGCGCCTGCAATATTCCCTTTATCTTCTAAATAAGGCAATCGTTTTATGTGCTACATAAAAAAATAAAATCTTTTCATATAGTTCAATAAAACGCCCCTTTAGGGGGTCTGGGGGAAAGCATTCCATCCCTGCGCCTTCAACGGATGACTATTCCCCGCCTTTGTAATCAAATTACAACCTGCAGAAGCTTCCGTTATATACCCGATAATGGTAATATCCATTTTAAACTTTATTTTATCGTAGTCGGCTTGTTTAACGGTGAAAAGCAGCTCATAATCTTCGCCGCCGCTGAGGGCGCAAACTGTTGGGTCAAGGTTAAATTCGCGGGCGGTATCAAAAGTCATAGGGTCTAAGGGTATCTTTTCTTCGTATAAATTGCACCCTTTATTGCTTTGTTGGCAGATATGCAATATTTCGGAGGCCAGGCCATCTGATATATCAATCATAGCTGTTGGCTTAACTTCTATATCCTTTAAAAGTTCAATAATATCCTTACGGACTTCCGGTTTTAACTGGCGTTCAACAATATAATCTTTGCCTTCAAGGTCGGGCTGGATATTTGGGTTTTCAAGGTAGATCAGTTTTTCCCGTTCTAATAATTGCAAACCCGTATAGGCGCCGCCGAGGTCTCCGGAAACACATATCAGGTCGCCTTCTTTCGCGCCGTTACGGTAAACAATATCCTGTTCATCGGCATAACCTATAGCTGTTACACTAATTACCAGGCCTTGTTTTGATGAGGATGTATCGCCGCCAATTAAATCAACATTATACTTTTCACAAGCCAGGTAAATACCTTCATATAATTCTTCAACAGCCTCTAACGGGAATTTGCTGGATATACCTATAGAAACTGTTACCTGCGAAGGTATGCTGTTCATGGCGTAAATATCGCTAAGGTTTACCTGTATAGCTTTATAACCCAAATGTTTCAATGGGGTATAAGCGAGATCAAAATGAATCCCTTCCAGCAACATATCTGTGGAAATCAATACTTTTTTATCCTTAAAATCAAGCACAGCCGCATCATCCCCAACACCTTTTAATGTGCTTTTTTGGGAGATTTTTATATTTTTTGTTAGGTAGTTTATTAAACCAAACTCGCCGAGTTGTTCTATATTGGTTTTTTCTTCGTTCTCAAACATATTATTTTTTGTGATTTCACCGATTATGAAAAGAATTACACCGATGTATTGTTATAAACCTATGTCATTGCGAGCGATAGCGTGGCAATCTCATCGCTGATAGGTTGATGGTTATGTATGACGATGAGATTGCTTCGTCGTTCCTCCTCGCAATGACATAGTTTGTTAGTGTTTTTTTAAAGACCCAGCCTTGCCGATATCTCCAGCATCCTTTCAATCGGTTTTACTGCTTTTTCAATGATATGCTGCGGTACAGTAATTTCGGGCAATTCATTTTTTAAACAGAGATAAAGTTTTTCTAAAGTGTTCCTTTTCATGTGCGGGCAATCATTACAGGCGCAATTGTTATTCGGCGGGGCAGGTATAAATACTTTATCAGGGTTTTCTTTCTGCATCTGGTGAATTATCCCCGCTTCGGTGGCTACTATGAATACTTTATCCTGGTGTTTACCTGCATATTTTAATATCCCTGTTGTCGAACCAATATAATCGGCCATCTGCAAAATAGCATCCTCACATTCGGGATGGGCAAGCAATTTAGCACCGGGATACCGTTCTTTTAGTTTGGTTATTTTCTCCCTCGAAAAAATCTCGTGCACCATACAGGCGCCATTCCATACAACTAAATCCCTTCCCGTTTTCTTCGCCACATAGGCCCCAAGATTTTTATCCGGCCCAAATATTATCTTCTGCTCTTTTGGTAAACTTTCTACAATCCCAACAGCGTTGCTCGATGTACAAACTATATCGGTCATGGCTTTCAGTTCGGCAGTGCAGTTTACATAAGTTATCACCAAATGATCAGGATATTGCTCTTTAAATTTTTTAAACAAATGCGGCGGGCAACTATCAGCTAAGGAGCAGCCTGCTTTTATGTCGGGTAATAAAACTTTTTTTGAAGGAGATAATATTTTAGCTGTTTCGGCCATAAAATGTACGCCGGCAAAAACAATAATATCCGCATCTGTTTTTGCTGCCTGCTGCGATAATCCCAAACTATCGCCAATATAATCGGCAATATCCTGAATATCAGGTTCCTGGTAATAATGCGCAAGGATAACAGCATTTTTTTCTTTTTTTAATTTATAAATTTCATTAAAAAGATCGAGGGATGGATCGATGTATTCGTCCGCAAACCCCTTTACATTTATTTCTTCGAAGGTATCCATTTCAACAATTCAATTAATAACAATTAATTTTATTTATATAAAAAAGCTATTGTTATTAGTGTGTTAGTTATGTTTAAAACTACTTTTACAGGTGTAGTAAAATATATTTTTTAATAATTTATTAACAAATAATATACCTTTTTTAGGGTTTAAAAAATTGAATATCAGAGTTATGTAAAAAGCCCATTTGTATTTAAAAAGTTATTTGTTGATAGTTTATTAGTTTGGTAAATGTTAGCTTTGGCGTTTATCATGCTCAAAAGTCGGGTAAAAATTAATAGGATATAGCATAAAAATTGAGCTTATCCACTATTTAGTTATTTACTAAGTATTTATTTACACAAAATTAACATCTTTTATACCTGTTATTAACAGGTGTAAAAATTTTACACATCATACATATAAAATATGGCCAGAACTGTGGATTTCCTGGTAGTAGGATCAGGTATAGCAGGATTGAGTTTTGCCCTTAAAGCGGCTAAACATGGTAAAGTTCTGATAGTTACCAAATCAAATGAAGACGAATCAAACACTAAATATGCCCAGGGTGGGGTAGCTGTTGTTGTTGATAAAAAGGAGGATTCCTTTGAGAAGCATATAGCCGATACCCTAATATCCGGCGATGGGCTTTGTGATAAAGAAGTGGTTGAGGCGGTTGTTAAAGAAGGTCCGGAAAGAATTAATGAAATTATTGAGTACGGAACTAATTTTGACAAAACAAATGAAGGTTTTTATGACCTCGCAAAAGAAGGTGGACATTCGGAATTCAGGGTATTACATTATAAAGATATCACCGGTTTTGAGATTGAAAGGTCTTTATTAGAAGAAATCCATAACAATCCTAACATTGAAATTTTAACGCATTATTTTGCTGTTGATTTGATAACGCAGCATCATTTAGGTGACTTTGTAGATAAATCAACAACAGATATTACCTGTTTTGGTATTTATGCTTTTAATAATCATACTAAAAACGTTGAGAAGATTCTTTCGAAAGTTACGGTAATGGCTTCAGGTGGGGCAGGGCATATTTATTCTATTACAACAAACCCTACAATAGCCACCGGCGATGGAGTTGCTATGGTATATCGTGCTAAAGGAAAAGTAAGGAATATGGAGTTTATCCAGTTTCATCCAACTGCTTTATATAATCCAGGTGAGTATCCTTCATTTTTAATTTCTGAAGCTGTTCGCGGTTTTGGTGGAATATTAAAACGTACCAATGGTGAAGAGTTTATGCAGGAATATGATAAAAGGAAATCATTGGCGCCGCGTGATATTACCGCCAGGGCTATAGATGCTGAAATGAAAAAATCAGGCGAGGATTTTGTTTATTTGGATATACGGCACCGGAGCAAGAAAGATATTTTGAAACATTTCCCAAACATTTATGCCAAGTGCCTGGAGATCGGTATTGATATGACCAAAGATATGGTACCTGTTGCCCCGGCCTGCCATTATATGTGCGGTGGCATTATGGTTGATCATGTTGGCAGGTCTTCATTATTAAGACTATATGCCTGCGGCGAATGTTCATCAACCGGTTTGCATGGCGCTAACCGATTGGCTTCAAATTCTTTGTTAGAAGCATTGGTATTCGCGCACAGGATTTATGAAGATGCCATAGCGCAGTTCAATAAACTCGCCATTCCAGAAAATATACCGGATTGGGATGAAAAAGGCGTG
This sequence comes from Mucilaginibacter sp., assembly GCA_036509935.1. Lineage (GTDB taxonomy): Bacteria > Bacteroidota > Bacteroidia > Sphingobacteriales > Sphingobacteriaceae > Mucilaginibacter. The sequence goes on along the minus strand of DATCES010000244.1, from coordinate 7,158 downwards.
CAATTATCAAATGAAGATATACTGGTAACGCACAACGTGCGAGAGATGCAAAAGTTAATGAGCGACTATGTCGGTATCGTCCGTTCTGATTTCCGGCTTGAAAGGGCTTTACGCCGTTTAGGGTTATTATACGAAGAAACAGAAGATTTTTACAAACACACAAAGTTATCAGTAAAGCTTTGTGAATTAAGGAACCTGATACAAGTTTCCTATCTTGTGGTAAAATCAGCGATGAAAAGGAAGGAAAGCAGGGGATTACATTCAACAACGGATTATCCGTACCATGCGGATGTGATTGAGGATACGGTGTTTTGAGAGCGGAAAACGGGATTCGAACCCGCGGCCTTCAGTTTGGGAAACTGATGCTCTACCAACTGAGCTATTTCCGCTTAATTTCTGCTAATGTAGTTAGTTAATAAGTTATTTAAAAATAATTGTGTAAATTTGATTATGGTACGCACGATAGTTATCCCGGATAATACCCATATTCATGTCGATGTTCCTGCTGATTACGTTGGCAAGAAGTTAGAAGTTAACGTTTTTTTAATAGACGAAATAAATGATAGCGCCCCTAAAAAAACAATGGCTGATTTTTTAGGAATATTATCACGTAAAACAGGGGATGGGTTACAGGAAAGTATTAGAAAAAGTCGTAGCGAGTGGGAAAGGGATATTTAATAGATTCAAATGCTATTTATATAGTTAACCAGTTTTACATCTTTACATTTCCTCTTATATAAATTTCATCCTCAGTCCGCCGATGGATGGGATAAATAGTACGGATACTGATATATTTAATTCCTGTCCCTTTTTCATTGTCAACTTTCACATATTTTATTGCCGTTAGTTCAAAGTAAGTGTTTTTTGGTTGGTAAGCGACCACGCTGTCTATAAAAACAGGTAAGTTGCCAGCGGAGCCATTAATGTTATATGTTTTTAACAAGTCATCAAAATTTATTAATTTAATTCCGAGCTTTAGTACGACTACGATTACCCCGTTGTTTCCACTTTTGCCATATTCATTTTCAGATTGAATATCTTTAAAAACATTGATGGAATCAATGTCCGATGGCTTAATTACCATGTTGGTTGTTTGGAGGGTAGACAGTTGGGATAATTTTAAAATGTAAAGCGGTCTGTTATTAAACCTTGATGTATCCTTATCAAGTTGATATGGTATCTGACCATAACAAAAAATCGAACCCGACAGAATAGAAAAAACAAGTAGAATTAATTTTTTCATAAAGCTTAATTACTATCTTTTGGCCTGGTATATGTTCCCCATACATAAACGTCAGCTATTGGATTATTTATGTGATATATGGAGTTAATACTTATATACTTCAGATGTGTGTATTTTTCTTTTTGAATTTTAACCGATTTTATAGCGCTTAGTTGAAAGCAAACATTTTCGCGGCGGTATATAATTGCACTATCTATATAAACGGGGAGATTATAATATTTGGTTGAAACATGGAATTTAGTCAATAGCTCGTTAATATCCAATAGTTTACTTCCTTTGTTTAACCGGATAAATGAAAAGAAATAATCTTTTTTGCCACTTCCGTCAACGCTATCTATTTTGGTGGAATCAATATCACCATTATTAATAACGTAATTATACACTTTCCAGTCAGGTTGTTTATCAATTTTTATAATTGTAAAAGATTTGTGTTGATACCCTGATGTATCTTTGATCAATTGATGCCGGTACTGTCCATAACAAATAGACAAGCCAAACAAAAAAGCAGATGTTAATGATAACTTTATCATAATTGAAAGGTTTATTATTACGTTTGAGTCCTGTCAAATATAGCTATTATAAACATTCAAATATGCCCCTCATCCTCCCTGTAAAAAACATCCATCCTACCTGGGGTAAAGATTGCTTTATTGCCGAAAATGCCACCATCATTGGCGATGTGGTTATGGGGGACAATTGTTCCGTATGGTTCAACGCGGTAATCAGGGGGGATGTACATTATATAAAAATCGGCAATAACACCAATATACAGGATGGCGCCGTTATACATTGCACTTACATGTATGCGCCAACAAATATTGGCAATAATGTATCCATCGGCCATAATGCGTTGGTACACGGCTGTATTTTACATGACAATGTGCTTGTTGGGATGGGCGCAATTGTTATGGATCATGCTGTGATTGAGGAATTTGTAATCATTGCGGCGGGCGCGGTCGTGTTAGAAAAAACGATATGCGAGTCGGGGTTCCTATATGCGGGGATACCGGCTAAAAAGATAAAACCATTAACTAACGAGCAAAAAGAAATGCTTAAACGGCTCCCCGGTAATTACATCATGTACGCTGGCTGGTTTAAGGCGTAACCGGCTCATTTGGAATTGCCACAATGGTTTCCTGCTCCCAGTTTGGCCGCAGGGTTATTATTTCCGGGTCAACCCAAATATTCTCGGGCTGTAATTTTAGTTTTACGTTGCCGCTATCCCATTTTCCGTTGTTATTATCATCGTAAACTACCCTTACGCTGTATTTGCCTGTTAAATAGTTTTTGTAAACGATGGATGTGTTTTTGTGTATAACATCGCTTCTTAACACTTGCTTATTTTGGTTAAGCAATTCAACTACGTATGATTTCGCGGTGTCCGGTACGGTTATTTTTAAAGTAAGCAAACTGTAATTTTCAGGCTTATCTATTGTAAACCTTTTTAATGACCGCTTGTTCTTATCGCCGTAAATATCGGTAAAAGCATCTTCATTAATGGTGAGGGTATAATTTACTATTTGCTTCCACCTGTAATTCACAGAAAAGAGCCGGGTGTCTGTGGAATCCCTTTGTACCGTAAATGTGGTTACATCGACCGAGTCTTCTTTTAATGAAATTAAGGAAGGATCAAACGTCTCAATAGGGAGATTGGGTTTTATTTTTAACACCGTGCCTGGCTTTAGTTTGGCCTCCGGGCTTATATTATATTGGAAAGCGAGTATCCTTTGAAATGATTCTTTCCTTCCTTTTCTAAGGTAGATTGTATCCAGCGGTTTATTGTTATCAAAAAATGCTATTCTTATGGAATCAAAGCCCATATTGCGCATAAAAAGTGTAGCAGAATCCTTTGTTTTGCTGAAGTCAACTATTTTATACTTATCAAAATCAGGCGGATAGGTTATTTTTAATGATGGGTTCTCTAAACTTTTGTTAAATGAAAAAAACATTTTTCCGTCAGCGTCAAATCTTCTGTCATTTAGCCTGAATTTTTCGGGATTGGCTTTGAATAGCTTAAGTTGCATGTCAGAGATGTCTGTCGTCAAATGGATAATGTTTTTATTAAAGGCGATGAGTTCTTTATCGTTATCATATATTTTATTGGGGTTTGTTGTCTCTTTCAACGCATAAATCCGATAATCACCGGGGTGCAGGTTATTCAGCGAGAAATTCCCGGAGGTGTCAGTAGCGGCGAATATGGTTGGCCTCTTTTTACCGAACAGCAATGAATCTTGTTTTAAAGTAAAAAGCAATACCGTTGCTTCTTTTTCCGCTTCGCCTGTCTGGTTATTTGTTACACGGCCCGATATGCTTAGCGAATCAATGTGGATGCCTGTTGAAAAAACGTAAGTAAAATTTTTTAATATATTTCCTTCATTTACATCCACAATGGCCTTTCCAAAATTTATTACATACGTGGTGTTCTTCTCAAGCGAGTCTTTAAGTGTGATGACAATGCTTTTGTCCTTTCTTTTATACTCCGGAATTTTTGTTGGGGCGGGGCTCATGGTAATTTCAGTAAAAGGATTGGTAAGTTTGAAAAACTCATCAAAATCCAGTTTAATTACTTTAGCCGTAAAATTGCGGGCCATATTTGGCGGTGTCGCCTTCAATAATTTTGGCGGGTCATGGTCTTTCGGTCCGCCCTGGGGTGGTTGACGGTTTGCGCAGCCAAAAAACAGCAAAACAAGAAAAAAGCAGGCAATTTTGGGCGGGAAAAATAAGGCTCTTTTATTTAACATTGTTTTTAAACGCTATAAGGGGTTTTTATATTTTACCGAAGCGCAATATTAAAACTTTAAAATAATTGATTTAAAACGAAATTCTATAAATAACTAAGTATCAATAAGTTATAATTTATCTTGATATATGTACCATTAAAACGGAGATGTCGGACGGTGTAACCCCCGAAATTCGCGACGCCTGCCCCAATGTGCGGGGCTTTACTTTCATTAATTTTTCACGTGCTTCTTTTGAGAGTGAAACCAGGTGATTATAATTAAATTCCGGATTTATTTCTTTGTCCTCCATTTTTTTCATTCGTGCCACAATATCCAATTCCTTTTCAAAATAACTTTCATATTTTATTTTTATTTCAGCCTGTTCAATAGTTTCTTTGTCGTAAGCTGATAATAAATTATTAAGGGGGCCATCGGCTTTTCGCAGATCGTTGAAGCCAACCTGTGGCCGGCTCAACAGGTTGAAGAGTTTTGTGTTTTGAGCAAGGGTACTTGTGTTCAACTCTTCCAGTAAACTATTTACAGATGTGGGTTCTATTGATTTTGATTTGGTGTAAGCAACAATGTCATCGGAATTTTTAATTTTCCTTTGCACCTTGTCCAGCCGTTCATCATTAATAAGGCCCAATTCATGACCTATTGGGCTTAGCCGGATATCTGCATTGTCCTGGCGTAAGAGCAAGCGGTGTTCGGCCCGGGATGTGAACATTCGGTATGGTTCTTCCGTGCCCTTGGTAACAAGGTCGTCTATCAATACGCCGATATACGATTCTGCCCTTTTCATGATAAGCTCGTGTTTATCATGAATTTTTTGATGTGCATTTATGCCGGCGATAAACCCTTGCGAAGCGGCCTCTTCGTAACCGGTAGTGCCGTTTATCTGACCGGCAAAATAAAGGTTGCTAATTAGTTTTGTTTCCAAAGTCAAACCGACCTGCGTTGGCGGGAAGTAGTCGTATTCTATAGCATACCCCGGCCGGAACATTTTTGCATTTTCAAAGCCGGGTATTTGTACAAGGGCTTTGTATTGTATATCTTCCGGGAGCGATGTAGAAAAGCCATTCACATATATTTCTACGGTGTTCCATCCTTCGGGTTCCACAAATATCTGGTGGCGCTCACGTTCAGCAAATCGGTTGATCTTATCTTCGATAGAAGGACAGTACCGTGGCCCCAATCCTTTAATGCGCCCGGTAAACATCGGCGATTTTTCAAAACCCTCTTTCAAGGTTTCGTGAACATTAGTATTTGTATATGTAATCCAACAGCAACGCTGCTCTTTCACAAGCTCCACATCGGTGAACGAAAAACGCCCGCGTTCTTCATCCCCCCATTGTTCTTCCATTACAGCATAATTTAAGCTTCGGCCGTCAACCCGTGGTGGGGTCCCGGTTTTCATCCTGCCCGAGGCAAAGCCCAGCGCAACCAATTGTTCCGTTAGGCCTGTTGCCGCTTTTTCGCCGGTACGGCCACCGCCAAAGCGTTTTTCGCCAATATGTATAATACCATTTAAGAATGTGCCGTTGGTTAGCACCACCGAATCTGCTTCTATTTCTATACCAAGCGAGGTTTTTACCCCGGCAACACTATTGTTTTTTACCAGTAAGGAAGTAACGGTATCCTGCCAGAAATCAACGTTGGGGGTGCGTTCAAGCGCCAGCCGCCATTCTTCAGCAAAACGCATACGGTCGCTTTGCGCCCTGGGGCTCCACATGGCAGGGCCTTTTGAACGGTTAAGCATCCTGAATTGCAAGGATGTTTTATCTGTAATAATACCCGAATAGCCGCCCATCGCATCAATTTCGCGCACTATTTGGCCTTTGGCCACGCCGCCCATAGCTGGGTTGCAGCTCATTTGCGCTATAACCCCCATGTTCATGGTAATTAATAGCACAGACGAACCCAGGTTTGCGGCTGCGGCCGCAGCTTCGCACCCCGCATGGCCCGCACCAACTACAATTACGTTATATTTTTTAAACATTATATTCTGCCAATATTTTTCACTGTTGCCTCAATCCTAAATGTTCCACGTGGAACATTTAGGATAAGACTTACGAAGTTTTTAAAACTTCGTAAGTCTGCAAAGTTCCACGTGGAACATTAAAAAGGGAAAACAACGGTATTGCTTGTCGTGATGCCCGGAGCGGTTGTTTACGCCTCTTTTAATTCGGTCAACGCCATCCAACGGGTGCTTTTTTCATCTAATTTTTTATTTAAAACCGCTATTTCCTGTAATAACGCGTTTAGTTTGCTGGTTTCTATGCCAACAACATTTAATTCCCCGGTTTTTTCGTTTAGCTGGTTTTCAACAATAGCGATCTCGCTTTCCAGCGTTTCAAGTTCTTTTATTTCCTTAAAACGAAGCCCGTTCTTTTTAACTGTAGTTATTTGGGGTGTCACAACAACCGCGCTACGTTTGTTTTGTTGTTTGGTTTCCTCTTGTTCAATCCGGTATGACGAGTAATTCCCATTATAAATTTTAACATGGCCGCCTTCTTCCATAATAAAAAGTTGATCGGTGAGTTTATCCAGCAAATACCTGTCGTGCGATACCATCATCAAAACCCCCGGATAATTTGTTAAAAACTCCTCCAGCACATTTAAGGTATCGATATCAAGGTCGTTTGTGGGCTCGTCAAGTATCAAAAAGTTTGGATTTTTCATCAGGATGCCCATTAATTGCAGCCTTTTTTTCTCGCCGCCGCTCAATTTGGATATAAAGCCATATTGCTTGGCCGGCGGGAAAAGGAATAAAGTAAGCAGGGCAGATGCCGATATTAATTTGCCATCGGCCATTGTTATAAACTCGGCAACATTTTTTACAACATCAATAACCCTTTCGTCTTCTTTAAAAACAATGCCCGATTGATGGAAATAGCCAATCACCGTAGTTTCGCCTTTGTCGATAATTCCTTTATCCGGGCTTAATGCGCCCGTAATCAGGTTTAGCAGCGTAGATTTACCACTGCCGTTTTTGCCCGCAAGGCCAATCCTGTCGCCCTTTTTAAAGGTGTAGTTAAAGTTATTTATAAATGTTTGCCCGTTAAATGATTTATAAAGATGTTTCATCTCCATAATTTTATTGCCCTGGCGGGCCGTTTTAACGCTTAGCTCCACTTTTTGCTTAGCCCCGCCATTTTTTGTCTTTTCCTCAAGATCATAAAAGGCATCAATCCT
>DATCES010000243.1:0-3372 GCA_036509935.1 Mucilaginibacter sp. | reverse complement strand
CTTACGAATGCCACCCCCTCAAGATGGTGCGTCTGCCAATTTCGCCACCCGGGCATTATGTAGCCTAAAGGCTGAAGTAAAAAGTCTGAAGTAGTTATCTGACTTTGGACTTTCTACTTCAGCCTTTAGAATTAAAAGGATGTGCCCGAAGAGAGACTCGAACTCTCAAGAGACAATTCTCAACGGCTTCTGAGACCGCAACGTTTACCAATTTCGCCATCCGGGCATTAACCAGGGTGCAAATATAATTTTTTAAAGTAAATGCCATCTAAAATAAATATAAAAAGCGGCCGGCATTTTGCAGAAGCCAATGTAAAGTGTAAATTCGGGCATCAATTTATAAACCATGCTTAAAAAAATTGGAATTACTTTGCTGATAGCAATGGCAACCGGCTTTGTTGCATCGGCTCAAAAGGCAGACGCCATACTTGGCCAATGGCTTAACCCCAATGGCCAGGACCACATCCTGATCTATAAGAAAGGAAACAAATATTTTGGCAAGCTCGACTGGATAAAATTTCCAATCGATGAAACAACCGGCAAGCCAAAAGCCGATAAAAACAATCCCGACAAAGCATTACAATCACGCCCCGACCTTGGGCTTGAATTATTAAAGGATTTTACATTTGATGGGGATAATGTTTATGAGGACGGCACCATTTACGATCCAAAAAGCGGTAAAACTTACAGTTGTAAAATGACATTGCGTGGTAATAGCTTAAAAATAAGGGGCTACATTGTATTCTCATTATTTGGCCGGTCCGAAGTTTGGACAAGGGTAAAATGAAGGCTATCATTTTAAAAAACAAAGGCATGCCGGTTTCCAATCCTGCGTTGAATTTATTTCAGGCGATACTTTCCTCTCCACAGGCACACCCGGCAGCAATATCACTACCGATGGCGGTAAAACGTGGACAAAAATTGACGGTACCAGCTATAACGTTTGCCGCAAGGCAAAGCGCGGAAAGCTTGTTTTATTAGCAGGAAATAGCGGAAAAATAGGAATTTTACGACTGTAAAATATTAACAATGATGGGCTTAACATGGTTTGAAAATAAATTGAAATAAGCCTTGCACCCCAAATTGAATAGTCCTATATTTGCACCACTTTAAACGGAAGGGTTTAAAGTACGATTCTGTAGCTCAGCTGGTAGAGCATAACACTTTTAATGTTGGGGTCCTGGGTTCGAGTCCCAGCGGGATCACAGATCTAAGTATCAAAACCATTTAAAAGCCTGCAAATCAAATGATTTCAGGCTTTTTGTTTTTCCGGCATACCCCAAAATATGCACCGGTTCCGATAAAAAAAGTGAGTAATCCGATGAGTAGTTTTAAGGTATCCATTTACTCAGCGAACAGTATTTAACCACCTATTAAACAGGTAGTTAAATAAATTAACATCTTGTGTACAGCCATCTGCAAAGCTAATTTTGTTTCACTTTTTAATGCTTAAAACATTATGAAAACTAATTTTAGCCTGCTCTTCTATATGAAGAAGCAAAAGAAATTCAAAACCAAAAAAGTGGACAGGGCTTTTCTCTCCGGCGAAGAACTGCAAATCATGGCCGATAAACAATTTGCAACCCAACGGCTTTCACAGGTTAGGGATGTATTCCTTTTGTGCTGCTATACCAGGCTGGCCTATTCAGATGTGCAAAGGTTGAAACTTTCCAATAATCCGGCATCCTGAAAAGTAGATAGACAAGATTGGTTAATTGAATCTTTATTTTTGCTATTATTACAATATTATAAACGATTGTATTCATTAATAACATGCAGGTAATTTTTGGTATCATTTTCCACTTTATTGGTGGCTTTGCTTCGGGCAGTTTTTATATTCCTTTTAAAAAGGTTAAAGGCTGGGCCTGGGAAAGTTTCTGGATTGTTGGCGGAATATTTTCATGGCTTATCGTACCGCCATTAGCTGCATGGCTAACCATCCCCCATTTTATCGAAATTATAAAAGGCGCCAATGGCAATATTTTGTTATTAACTTACTTCTTCGGGTTGCTGTGGGGTATCGGGGGGCTAACTTACGGATTGGGTGTACGCTACCTGGGTGTATCGTTAGGCAGTACCATCATACTGGGTTTGTGCGCGATTTTCGGGTCGCTGATACCATCAGTATATTATAATTTTTATCCTAAATACGGGAAAGACAGTATAACCACACTGGCAACTACGCATTGGGGGCAAATGGTTCTTTTGGGCATTTCAATATGTGTGGCAGGTATTATTATTTGCGGTAAAGCAGGTGCCATGAAAGAAAAGGAACTGGCGGCAGGAAAGGCTGATGTTGAGGATAATAAAGATTACCGTTTTGGTCTTGGTATTTTTGTTGCCATTGTATCGGGTGTTTTAAGCGCCTGTTTTAATTTTGGTATCGAAGCCGGAAAAACAATGGCCGATACAGCGAATGCAGTTTGGATGGCAGCCCATCATGGACAGGGTAACTTTCTTTTCCAAAACAATGTAGTTTACATCGTTATTTTATGGGGGGGCTTAACAACTAATTTTATTTGGTGCATGATTTTAAACACCCGCAACAAAACGTTTAAAAATTATACTGATCCAAAAACGCCACTGCTAAAAAACTATATCTTTTCGGCGCTGGCAGGTACAACCTGGTTTTTGCAGTTCTTTTTTTATGGCATGGGCGAAAGCAGGTTGGGCAATGGCGCCAGTTCATGGATATTGCACATGGCGTTTATTATATTGGTGGCCAATATGTGGGGATTAATATTAAATGAATGGAAAGGTGTAAGTAAAAAAGCTTTAACAACAGTAATTGCCGGAATAGCTGTTATTATTTTATCGGTTATAATAGTTGGAAAAGGAAATTCGATCAAGGGCCCGGCAATTATAAAAATTCAAACAAAATAGAATAATCAATAAATAAAAAATAATATGCCTGTTAATACAACACAATTTAAACATATAAGCTATTTATGGGATGAGGCCAAAGCCACTGCGTTAGCGGGTGATGAAGTAGCTTTACTGATATACCGCTCAAATTTACTTGGAGCAGATCTTCGTTTAACCAACTACGGTGGCGGCAACACGTCATGCAAAGTGATAGATAAGGATCCGTTAACGGGCAAAAATATTGAAGTGATGTGGATCAAAGGTTCCGGCGGTGACATTGGCACACTAAAAAAAAGCGGGCTTGCCGCTTTATATGTTGACCGTTTACGGAGCTTGAAAAATATTTACAGGGGAATTGAATTTGAGGATGAAATGGTGGGGCTGTTTAATCACAGCATTTTCGATCTCAACTCCAAAGCGCCATCAATTGACACACCGCTGCACGGCTTTTTACCATTTAAACATATCGACCACCTTCACCCTGATGCAGCCATTGCAATCGCGGCT
>DATCES010000242.1:0-3256 GCA_036509935.1 Mucilaginibacter sp. | reverse complement strand
GGGGACAACCAATGCGATAAGCAACGTATAAATTGGCAGGCGTGCCGAACAGGTTACCAATGGGGTAACCATAATGGTGATCATACGGTCTTTCCAGTTTTCAATGTTGCGGGTGCTCATAATTGAGGGCACGGCGCATGCAAAACCGCCGATAAGCGGCACAACGGATTTGCCATTGAGGCCAACCTTGCGCATCAGCTTATCCATCATAAACGTTACCCTCGACATGTAACCTGTATCTTCCAAAACGGAAATAAAAGCAAACAGGATAGCGATTTGCGGTATAAATACCATTACACCGCTTAAACCGCCGATAACCCCATCAACCAGCAGGCCTGTTAATGGCCCGGCAGGCAAAAGGTGATGCAAATTATTTTGTACCCATACAAAAAGATCAGCGATCAATTCCATAGGGTAGGCCGACCAGGAAAAAATGGACTGGAACATGAACAGCAGGATGCCAAAAAAGATGGCGAAGCCAAATATTTTGTGGGTGAGCACCTTATCAATCTTGTTGCTTAGTGTCTCAAACTGCGCTGTTTCCGGCGTTTTTACCGTATCGTAAAGCAGATCGTTAATAAAATTATAACGGGCTATGGTTTCGGCAGCCTGCGCTTTTTGCGAATGAAAGGAAAACTCCTTTTCCAGTTCCTCAATGCGCCCGCTTTCGGCAGGCGTAATAAATTTAATGGTTTCGTGCTGGTGGGCCAGTTGCAAAGCGTAGTAGGGGTTGCCCAGCTTAAATTCTTTACTTATCTGCCCTATCAATTGTGGCGCAATCGCTTCTACGTCTATCGATTCTTCCTGTAAAGCTATTTTATTGGCGAAACTTATTGCAGCTTTTAATTTATCTATCCCTTCCGTCCGCCTTGCAGATATTGGGACTACCGGAACCCCCAGTTTTTTTGAAAACAAGTCGGTATCGATGCCTATACCTGCTTTTTTAGCCAGGTCCATCATATTTAATGCAATGATAACGGGTATTTTTAAGTCGGCCACTTGGGTATAAAGCAGCAGGTTCCGCTTTAAGTTGGTAGCATCGAGTATCACAACCACCAGATCGGGCCTTAGCGGGTTTGCTTTATCGGCAAGTATTGAAAATACGATAGATTCGTCCTGGCTTTTGGGATAAAGGCTATAGGTTCCGGGGAGGTCAATGATCTGGGCGTTGCGGCCATCAGGCAATTGGCAAAAGCCTGTTTTTTTGTCAACAGTAACCCCCGGAAAATTTCCTATCTTTTGATTTAAACCGGTTAATGTATTAAAAAGGGTTGATTTACCGGTGTTTGGATTTCCTACAAGTGCAACTCTTATGTCAGCTTTCAAGGGTAAAAAACTACTGCAAAATTATAGTCGAGGCTTCAAATCTGCGCAGGCTTAACTGGTAACCCGACACATTAACGGCAATGGGATCGCCAAGCGGCGCAATCCGCGCCACAGATATCTCCTCACCGGGTAAACATCCCATTTCCATCAATTTTACCGACATTTCAAGGTCGGTAAATTCCTTTACAATTCCAATTGCCCCTTGTTTAAGTTCCGAAAGCGTCATAATATTAAAATCTTAGACAAATGTAAGGCTTATTTATATTTAATCCAAATAAGATTATGTGATCTGTATCACTTTTTTGTAGGATACTGGTCATTTTTTTAATGTGCAGATGAAAAATGTGCGGATTATAAATGTGCGGATTATAAATGTGCGGATGTGCAGATTATAAATGTGCAGATGAAAAAAAATTGAACTCAATTGTAATCCGCACATCCCCAACACATCCGCACATTTGCACATCCGCACATTTGCAAATTTGCACATCCTCAACACATCTGCAAATTTGCATATCCGCACATCTGTACATCATTTTTAATTACCCCAAACTTTGGGCAACCGCAACCTTTATGAAATATCCCGCATGATGAAAGGGAGACCAGTACAAACAATACAATAACCGCAAACTTATTCTTTAACATAACTCATTGCCTTAACGGTTATAATTATACTAAAAAAGCCCATTGATCCACCCAGGGCATCAGCAAAAAAGTCATCCCACTCTCCATCCCTCCAGGTAAAAACAGTTAGTTGCAATAATTCAATCAGGCCGCCATATAAAATTGCGGCCAATGTGATTATTATTAAATACTTATACGCTACCGGCCGGGGGGATTGTTGCCTTATTAAGCCGGTGCAACAAAAAACAACCAATACAAAAAAGAACCCGCAGTGTACCAGTTTATCAAAACCTGGAAAAAAAACAGGGGATTCGGCAACTTTACCCAATTTAATAGTACACATTATAAAAACAAACGATGCCCATAAAATAGCTGGCCCGTAATATTTTAAAAATGCTTTCATTAAACGCCTATAAGTGATTTGTAACTATCTGCAGATAGCAGGGCGCTAACGGCAGATGCATCCTGTAAAGTGGCTTTTACCATCCAGCCCTCGCCATAAGGATCGGTGTTAACCAGTTCGGGCTGCTTGTCGAGCGCAGGGTTAATTTCGGTAATTGTGCCGGCAACCGGCATAAAAAGGTCCGAAACAGTTTTAACCGCTTCAACAGTACCAAAAACCTCGTCTTTGTCCACTTCTTTTCCTATCGAAGTAATGTCAATGTAAACAATATCGCCCAATTCGCGCTGTGCAAATTCAGTTATGCCTATATAGGCTTCATTGCCCTCAACTTTTATCCACTCGTGGTCTTTAGTGTACTTTAATCCTGCCGGAAAATCCATGTTTTTTTGATTTAATTGGGTCAAAAATAATAAAACTTTCGAAGATATGAATCAAGGGAGCGGAATCAGAATGATTGAAACAATTCTTTAAAAATATCTTCTTTACTTTTACCTAGGTGTAGATTCAACTCGCCAATGCAACTTTTTATTCTTCGCGTCTGTGAAAATTTTTCCCTTACCTTTGCCCTTATCCGGGATAAAAACCCGGCAAGCCAATGATTAAAGAAATTGAAATTGTTTGTCCGCCAGGGCAACAGGGGGATGAAAGCGTTTTAAAAACAATCGCGGCCACAGCCCTTAATATATCCCCGCAAAAAATATCCGGGTTAAAAATCCTTAAACGCTCAATTGACGCCCGGGGCCGCAACGTGGTTTACCGCATGTTAGTGCAGGTATTTATTGACGAAGTTTATATGCCCGAGACTTTTACGGTTAACTATCCCAATGTTAAATCGGGCAAACAGATAATTATAGTTGGCGCAGGCCCTGCCGGGTTATTTGCTGCCTTGCGGTGCATTGAATT
>DATCES010000241.1:0-4327 GCA_036509935.1 Mucilaginibacter sp. | reverse complement strand
GTTCGCGTAACTCCTTACAAACTTTACTGAATGACCTTGAAGAAAAAAAAATAGATATCCTGATCGGCACGCAAATGGTTGCCAAAGGGTTAGATTTTTCGGGGGTTACGGTGATTGGGATTATTAATGCCGACAGTTTGCTTAAATTCCCTGATTACCGGGCAAACGAACGCAGCTACCAGATGCTGGCGCAGGTGAGCGGCAGGGCAGGGAGGCGCGGCAAGCAGGGCAAAGTTGTAATACAAACTTATGACCCTAACCATAGGGTTATTAAACAGGTAATTGAGAATAATTACAATGATTTGTACTTTACCGAAATGGAGGAGCGCAGGAGCTTTAAATACCCGCCATTTTACCGCATCATTAATCTTGATATAAAACATAAAGACCCTGAAATTGTAAATAACCAGGCTGCTTACATCGCTGCTGAACTCCGTAAACATTTTGGCGATAGGGTGATCGGCCCCGAATTCCCATTAGTAGGCAGGATACGAAACTATTATATTAAAAGTATAATGCTGAAGTTTGAGAAGGATGCTGATTCCATAAATAAAGCCAAGGCAATTATCCGCGAAGTGATCACACAATTTCAAACTACAAAACTAAGTAAAGGGAGTATAGTGCAGCCGGATGTGGACCCATATTGATCTATCGTGTTTTTATCCCATCCAGTTGGATTTCCGTAATTCCCGGTCCCTGATAATCGGCAATATCGCTGCAATGGTACCTGGCAGTAAGCTTATGGTAGCTAATTTTGACCGGTAAATTAGCTGTTTGATAAGCCACGGGTAAATTTGGCGCATTATAAATGCTGTCTTTATTGTTTATTTTCATCTCCCAGCCGCACCCATCAGCAGCGGGATCGCCGCTATATATAACAGTTGCATCTACCGTTATATCATTTATATTATTCTTTTTGCAAGATGAGGTGATTAAAGCAGTTAATAACACAATGAAAAAAAGTAAGTCAATAATTTGTTTAGGTAGTTTCATATTTTTGTTTTTTATTAACTATACGCTGATGTAGGTTAATACGTAACATCAAATTATGTTTTTTATGCCTTTTAACTTATGGCTAATCATCACTATAAAGCTACAATTACCTGGACGGGTAATTCAGGCAATGGGACAAGCAGTTACCGGGGATACGATAGAAGCCATTCCATCAGTGTCAACGGAAAACCTGTAATCCCCGGTTCATCCGATCCTGCTTTTATGGGTAACGCGGCTAAGTACAATCCTGAAGAATTGCTGGTGGCATCAATCTCAGCGTGCCACATGTTGTGGTATCTGCATTTATGTGCCGTAGAAGGAGTGGTAGTTGTTGATTATGTTGACGAAGCAACCGGGACTATGGTGGAAATGCCGGATGGAAGCGGCCATTTTACAGGGGTTGTATTATATCCTAAAGTAACCGTAAGTGAAAAATCAATGCTTGATAAAGCTAACGAACTACATCACAAGGCCAACAAATTGTGTTTTATAGCAAATTCGTGTAATTTCCCTATCTTGCATAAACCAACCTGCGAATACAATTTTTAGGATTTTTTATTAATTCATTGGTTTCTCAAGAAAAATTGTCATTGCGGGTTATAAAACTTTGAACGATGAATGACATAGTTTTTTAATTTGCCGCCCCCTTCAGAATTTCGCGATCTGTGATTAGCTTTGCCCTGTAATGGCATATAAATATATTGACAACTACCGCGAACAGGGCGCCCGCAAAGTACTCGTTGAAGAGCTAAAGAAAAAGGGTATTGAAGATGAAAATGTGCTGAAAGCGATAGGCAAAGTGCAGCGCCATTATTTTTTCGATGAAACTTTCTGGAACCAGGCTTACAGGGATATTGCTTTCCCGATAGGGGAGGGTCAAACTATTTCGCAGCCTTATACGGTTGCTTATCAAACCCAGCTTTTACATATTCAAAAGGAGGATAAAGTGCTGGAAATTGGAACAGGAAGCGGCTACCAAACCTGTGTTTTGCTTGAACTTGGCGCAAAGGTTTATACCATTGAGTGCCAGGCAAAACTATATCAGCATACAAAACACGTTTTACCATTAATGGGGTATCGGCCCAGGTTTTTTATGGGCGATGGCTCAAAGGGAGTTTCACGGTATGCCCCTTATGATAAAATTATTGTTACCGCCGGCGCACCCACTGTTCCTGATGAATTATTAAAACAGTTAAAGGTTGGCGGCATTGTAGTAATACCGGTTGGCGACCAGCATACCCAGAAAATGGTTACCGTGCTGAAAGTTGGCGAAAATGATTATGAAAAAATAATTTTGGATACCTTTAGGTTTGTCCCATTGTTAGGGGATAATGCATGGTAGCCGTGGTTACATAAAAATTTATTTAAATTTATTGATAATTAGATAGATATTAAATACTATTGTAACTTTATTAACTTATGGGAAACCCAGCTCCCTAATAGAGCAACATGAAAACACTTGGAAAAAAAATCAGGTTATTACGGCATCAAAAGGGATGGAGTCAGGAGGATGTTGCAAAACGATTAGATATTTCGGTTCCTGCATTTTCAAAAATTGAAACAGGCATTACGGATATTAATTTATCAAGGCTTGAACAAATCGCCTGTTTGTTCGAAATGTCAGTAGTTCAATTACTGACATTTAGTGACTCAGCACACGATCAAAATTCTGTTAGTGAATTGGATATCATTAATAAAAAGTTGACGGATCGCGAGTTTGAGGTTATTGACCTGCAAAAAAAAGTTATTGAATTATTTGAAGAGTTACGCCATAACAAAGCCATGGCCTGATTTATTATTGAAAAATATACCGCATTGTTAAATGTTTTTTTCCAAATATCCCGCCCATCGCATGGTGCATCGCTATCATTTTTTCGTTAAAGTCGCCTACCCATGATAGCTCGAGTTCTGAATATTGGTTTAAAGGCAAAACATATTCACCAAGCGTAATAAATAGCGCCGATTCCAGGCCGTGATTTTGGTATTTTTGTTTTGTACCCATAACAATTGCCCTCATCCGTGAAACGCCTTTCCATTTTTTGTATAAAAATATAAGTTTACCCACCACGTTAAGTTTGCCTTTCAACGGTTTTATCATCTGGTTGGCATCGGGTAAAACAATATTAAATGAGGCAGGTTCGCCGTTGACATAGGCAAACCATATTAAGTTTTCATCCATCAAGGGTTTCATTTTATTGAAGCTCTCCAAAATTGTAGTATGGGTTATCGGAACAAAATTTTCAAAAGCACTCCAGGCATCATTGTAAATTTCAATAAAATCTGCGGCAAATTTTTCAATCTCTTTTACTTTAAGATGTTTAAACTCATACCCGGGCTTTTGGGTTACCCATTTGGCTATTTTGTAAAATCGTGCCGGAAAGGGTTTAATAATATCTACATGATTGGTGATCTGGGCGTATAATGTTTTAAATCCGTAACGCTCAAAAAAAAACTGATAATAGGGGGGGTTATAATTCATGCCATAGGATGGGGATGTAAAACCTTCAACCAAAAGGCCCCAAAAATTATCATTTTCGCCGAAGTTAACCGGGCCGTCCATTGCCTGCATGCCGTTTTCAGCTAACCATTTTTTTGCTGTATCAAATAAAAGAAAAGCCACTTCTTCATTATTTATGCATTCAAAAAAACCTACGCCCCCCGTTGGCTGCTCATAATTGTAGGCTTTTTTATCGTTGATAAAAGCTGCAATGCGCCCCATAAGCTGCCCGGTTTTGTTGGTAAGCACCCACCTGGTACATTTACCATTTTGGTGAAAATTGTTTTTTGAGGGATCAAATACGGCTTCAATATCATTATCAAGCGGACAAACCCACATTTTATCGTCTTTATAAATTATCCTGGCTACCTCTAAAAAAGCTTTTTTTCCTGTTTTGTCCGTTACTTCGGTTATGGTCATGCTAATATTTGATGAAACAATTATAAAAAAAAAGCATCCAGGGGCGCAATCTGAATGCTTTACAATAAAATCCATTTGTTAAAAATCAGTAATCATCGTCATCGTCATCGTAGTCATCAAAGTTTTCGTACGCCAGATCCTCTAAAGGGCCGTCAAAATCATCGTCATCATCGTCAATCTTCTTTTTCGATTTATGATCAAGCATGCTATCATCATCATCTTCATCCTCGCCCGTGTTTTGAGAATCGACTTTCTTGTTTACAGGTTTTTTTGGGGTTCCCATTGCCATGAATTTTAGTAAAACTTTTTTCAATATTAAATATATGCATTAAAACGCACATAAACATTTTTTTGATCTGGTTAATTTTATTTCTTAGTAAAAATAATCAAAATCATTTTCATTAAAAATAAGATTTT
>DATCES010000240.1:0-5541 GCA_036509935.1 Mucilaginibacter sp. | reverse complement strand
TTGCCGGTGTAATTGAATCAAAAAAGAACAACACTTTTGGCTTAACCGCGTTTACCTCTTACGGATTTTTCTGGATCTCGCTTGTAGGTTTAATCGTTATCCCAAAATTTGGATGGGCACCGAAAGCTTCTGACAGCGCAATGGCTGCTTACCTGGTTATATGGGGGATTTTTACCTTGTTCCTGTTTTTTGGCACTTTAAAACTAAACCGCGCACTGCAAGTTGTTTTTGCAACATTAATAGTCCTGTTCTTCTTATTGGCCGCAGAACATGCAACCGGTAATGAGGGTATCGGTAAATTTGCGGGCTATGAAGGCCTGTTATGCGGCGCATCAGCAATTTATGCCGGTATGGCCAATTTATTGAACGAAGTATATGGAAAAACGGTACTGCCTTTAGGGTAGATTTGTATGAAAGATTTTAAAAAATATTACCACATCCCCGCGACAACAGAAGAAGTTTATACCGCCTTGACCAATCCGCTGACTATTGAGCTATGGACGGGTGAGCCCGCGGTAATGTCAACAGAACCAGGGTCCGAATTTTCGTTATGGGAAGGTAGTATTGTTGGTAAAAACCTGGAATTTGAAGAAGGTAAAAAGATAGTGCAACAATGGTATTTTGACGGGCAGCCCGAAGCATCAATCGTTACTATTAAACTCCATCCGGATAAAGGGGCTGCTTCAGTGGAACTAAAGCACATCAATATCCCTGATACCGAATACACTGGCTTTGCCGAAGGATGGGACAATAGTTATTTTGGCCCTTTAACCGAATTTTTTGAAGATGGTGTTTAATGATCAGAGGCCGGAGGTTAGAGATCAGTTAAGGAATGTCTTTTTCTTTCAGACTTCCAAACTAATCACTAACCTCCAATCACTGACCTCTAAAATCAATACAAGGAAAACTCAACCCTGCGGTTTAACTGACGCCCCCGGGCGGTTTTGTTTGTCGCTATCGGGTTAGATTTACCATATCCGTTAGTATGGATAAGTGATTCATCAGCCCCTTTACTTACCAGGTAAGTTTTGATAGCTTCTGCACGGTTGCGGGATAGCCTTAAGTTATATTGAACAGAGCCTACATTATCGGTATATCCGGCTAATTTTAAGTTCAACTTCTTTTCGATCAGCAGTTGGGCCAAACGGTCTAAACTTGGAAGCGAGTGCGCGCGGATAGTTGCTTTATTAAAATCAAATTCGAGGTTTTTAACCGCCTCATTAACAACTCGTCTATCTTCTTCAGTTATATAAACTTTTGTATCCGCCGGTTTAGTGATCACAATCACAAGCGGGCAGCCAGATCCGTCAACCTTTGTTCCGGCTGGCGTATTCGGGCATTTATCAAAAAAATCAGATACACCATCGCCATCGCTGTCCATCATTAGTTTTGCAAGATTGGCATTTGTAGTATTCAGTTCATTTTGCAGTAGTGCGTTTTGAGCTTTTTCAGCATCAATTTGCCCTTGCAACCGTTGCCTTGTATCTCTGTTTTCCCACAAATATTCCTCCCGCATGGATGATACCGGATTATGCGTAGCCAATTGAGGTTTTGACCGTTTGCCTAACGCAAACTCTAACCCGGCATGTGCATACGAAAATTTATCATTGTTGGCTCCATAATGGTATCCGTCAAGATTATCAGCGTAAACAAAATTTACCTGGTAGCCCAGATCGAGATTTATACCGGGCGCCAAATCGAATTTAACACCAAGTCCTGCCGGCACAAAAATTTCATTTATAACCCCATTATTGTCTGTTTTAAAATCTGTAGTTGTTCCATTTGGCAAAGTTACTACCGGGGTATAATTCATAGTGCCAGCGCCTAATGTAAAATAAGGTTGTATGGCGCTTTTATTGGTGTGCCAACTGATATTTCCGAGTGTAATATCAGCGCTCAGACTTGCCGAATAATGAATCTTGGTACTAAAACTTTGATACGGAGCGTTTCCCGTTGCATCTGGCTGGGCATTGGTGGCGCTTAGCTTGCCCGCAAGAAAATTTGCTTCGACCCCGAAGGCAGGCGTTATTTGGTTTTTAATATAAGCACCGTATCCGAGTTCGCCGTTGGGGGACGTGAAATCCAATTTATTATTTGATATAAAGGCGGTATTAGTAGATAATACGCCTGCGCTTATGCCTATGGACCAGGTACTGTAAGCGCTGTTGCCCGAAAATGGTTTTACATAATCCTTCGAAAGGGATGAGGTATCCGAAGTTTGGGCTAATAATTCTCCGCCTACCAAAATTCCCGTAAGAAGAAGGAAGGTTCTTTTTAAGTTTAATTTCATATTGTTGCTTTTAAGAATGTGTTTTAAAATTAATAAACACATTCTTATTCAACAACATTAATGCCGTTATAAAAACCAGCATCTAAAATTGTAGTGTTAAATCATGTCCGAACAATAAATTATAAAGGATAAAATAATATAAACAGATGATAAACAGCAATTAATAACCTTGCGGCAGTTATAACCACAAATTTATTGCTACACACAAAATGTGTTTAATATTTTTATTGCCTGTTAAAATTTATGAATTTAAAAGTGTACAGTTTGTATAAGGGTGCAAACAGGTTCGCCTTTGTTCAATTTCACCGAATATTGTCATATTATACAGGCCTAATTCAGGTATCAGGCCGGGTGTACAAAAACTTTCCATTTAACAGTTGCCCCGGCTTTTTTAAGGGTAGCGGCTACAGAGCAGTATTTATCGATAGACAGTTCAACAGCTTTAGCAGCTTTATCTTCATCAATATTGCCGTATAAATGAAATTCAATATTAATATCCCTCCATAAAGATGGTTCTACCCCCTTTTCACGCTCGCCATTGATAATCATTTTGTAATCGCCCACTTTCTGGCGTTGTTTCTTCAAAATAGTTATCACATCAATTGCAGAACACCCGGCAAGACCCATCAATAACATTTGCATAGGGCGTACGCCAAAATCCCAGCCACCGCTTTCGGGGCTGCTGTCCATTTTTACAACGTGACCATTTTCATCGGTAGCTTCAAAGCCAAAATCGCCTTTAACACGGAGAAGTTCTATTTTAGACATATTTATATGATATATAATGCGAAGCTAAGATTTTTGCACAAGGAAAATTTAACGCAGATGTAATATTTTAGGCGAGCGGTTGATTATATTTATTAAGTAAGTAGTTGTTAAAGGGGTTTAAAGGTTGTAAAAATTATCAACAGGAAAAAATTTGGTTTTTTACAACTTCCACATCCCATTACAAACAAAAATTAAAAAAGGTTATTCTGCATTAATTATCAAAAAGCTTTATCTTCAAAGCCTCAACCGCATTGTATGGCGCTTAATTATATATGGGTAGGCTTTTTTTTAATTGCTTTTATTATAGGCTTGCTCAGGTTGGTGTTTTTCGGTGATACCGAGATCTTTATGCACCTTGTAAAAGCCATGTTCGATTCTTCAAAATCATCGGTAATGGATATCGCTTTACCTTTGGCAGGCAATATGGCCCTTTGGCTGGGCATTATGAATATTGGCGAAAAGGCAGGCGCTATCAAATTTATGTCGCGCGTGGTAGGCCCTTTTTTCAGCCGCTTATTTCCCGGGGTACCTAAAGACCACCCGGCCACCGGCAATATTTTGATGAGCTTTTCGGCCAACCTGCTCGGCCTTGATAATGCCGCAACCCCACTGGGGTTAAAGGCCATGGACAGCATGCAGGAACTGAACGAGGATAAAGAAACCGCGTCAAATGCGCAGATCATGTACCTGGTACTGCTTACATCGGGCCTGCAAATATTGCCGGTTACCATTATTGCCCAGCGCGCCATACTCCATGCTACAGACCCTACAGATATTTTTATTCCCTGTATCATTGCCACCTATGTTTCTGCTGTCGCCGGGATGCTTTTGGTGGCAGTAAAGCAAAAAATAAAAATTTGGGATCCGGTAATCATTAGCTGGATAGGGGGGATAACTGCTTGCATAACATTAATGGTTTGGTACTTTACAAACTACCTCACAAAAGAGGAGATTGGTTTGATATCAAAAGTTGCCAGTAATTTACTGTTGTTTTTAGTGCCTGTGATTTTTATAACAGGTGCTTTGTACCGGAAAATAAATGTATTTGAAGTATTTATTGAAGGGGCAAAAAGGGGCTTTGAAACATCGGTTAAAATAATTCCATTCCTGGTAGCTATGCTGGTTGGTATTGCTGTTTTCCGTGCTTGCGGCGCTTTGGATTATATGAACAATGGCTTACGATGGGTATGTGTGCAATTACATTTGGACACCCGGTTTGTTGACGCGATGCCCGTTGCTTATATGAAGCCGCTTAGCGGATCGGGCTCAAAGGGGATGATGATCAACGTAATGCAAACCTTTGGCCCAAATAGTTTTGCCGGGCGTTTAGGCTGTATTTTTAATGGTTCGTCTGACACGACATTTTATATTGTAGCCTTATATTTTGGCTCGGTAGGGATTAAAAAGTCGCGATATGCCATACCTGCCGGTTTGTTTGCTGACTTTGCAGGCATTATAGCTGCAATTTTTGTTGCTTATTTATTTTTTGGATAAATACCCGAATGGAGATTCAGAATGTCGGTGCCAGAAATCAAGATAAAAAACAATCACCCCTAAATTAATACGTTAAGCCCTTTATAAATATATCACTCAGTAATAAACGCTTTTTGCGGATTTCATCTAAATGTTCTTTTTGGGGGAACATTGTTTTTTTGTGCGACAAAGCACTTACACTTACACCATGTAATGCATCTAAAAGCAGTTCAACAATTTCATTCGGATTGGCAACAGGTTTTATCGTTCCTTTAGCAGCCTCAGTTGTTATAGCGTTCACCAGAAGGCCCCTTTCTGATTGATGTACCAGGCCAACTATTTCCCATATTGCATCAGGTAAGTTTTGTTCATCAAGCCTGAAAAAATCAAAGAAATTATAATTATTTAAAATAAATTCATGCTGGATATTGATCTGGAATTCAAACGCATCCTTTAAAACTGTAAAAGTATTTACTTTATTGGCTAAAATGTTCAAATACTCATTAGCTACCCGGCGCATAATTGCAATATAAAGTTGGCTTTTATCCGGGAAATAATAATACAAAAGTGCCTTTGACATCGAGAGGTCACCTGCTATTTCATTCATGGTTGTTTTTGAATAACCATAATGTAAAAACCTGTGATAGGCGGCTTCTAAAATTTTTTCTTTCTTTATATCCTGTAGCTCATTTGTCGCTGTCATTGATACCAAAATATAGTTTTATTTATACTTGAAAATCAGTTTATTTTCACTCTGACTTTTTTAACAAATTTATCAAATTTTATAAATAAATAACAGCAGGCGTATCAATTGTTTATTTTAACATTTAAAATTCCATAAAAAAAGCCACCTGGTACAATCAGGCGGCTTTTTAATAGAGAATTTTTTAGCTAAACAGTTACCGGTTCAAATTCTTCTTTTAGTGTTTTGTATTTCCCCCCAAACAGTTTATTCTTAATATTAACGCGGATAATATACATACATGGCACTAATATCAGGGTAATAATAG
>DATCES010000239.1:0-2242 GCA_036509935.1 Mucilaginibacter sp. | reverse complement strand
AATTCAATTTCACAATTAGTTCAACTAATCAATAAATTAATCCGGCGGCCAAGCCCGTATTCAAAAATTCTGTAAAGTGTTGACAACTGTATATCGCATTTGCCGTTTTCAAGCCGTGAAATATAGCTTTTTTTAGTGCCGATTTTAGTTGCAAGTTCCTCTTGAGTCATATTAGCTTCATGTCTTGCGTCTTTTAATAGTTCGCTGATCACAAAATACTGCGCCTTTTCTTCAAAATCATCGCGAAGGTCAGTCCCGACTTTCCCATATTGAATATCAAGAATTTCATTGAAATTCTTAGCGTTTCTTATTGCTTCGTTCTTTTTCATCCCCATTATTATTTAAAGTAAAATACTCTGTTTTAAGTTTTTCGGCCAGTGCAATTTCTTGGGTTGGCGTTTTTTGCGATTTCTTTTGAAATGCATTAAAGAGCACTATCAGGTTACCCTTATCAAAACAGCAGAAAATGCGATAGATGTTGTTGCTCACTTCAATTCTGATTTCATAAAGCCCGTTCTTGCCCTCTAAATGCTTCAAAAATTTCTCCGGGACTTTGTCCACCGTTTGAATAAGGCGAAATACATAGCCGATTTTTTCTTTTAATTTGTCATCTGCATCAAAATAAAATTCCTGAAAGTAATGCTTATGGAATATGATTTGCCTTTCTACCACAATACAACAAAGATAACTTAAAAGTTATCAAAAAGCAAATATGCAATAACCATAATACCATGGGTAGGTTTAAAGCGTTTGCTTGTTAGTTTGTAATTCGCAGAGATTTGACAACTTCTAAAACCAAGTATACAACGGCTTTTCAGATTTATGCCGGCAATTGTATTGTAAATTCGCAGCCGATGCCCAATTGGCTTTTTATTTGTATAGTTCCGCCAAGCGATTCAACCTGCGCTTTTACCATAAATAATCCCATGCCTTTACCTTCCATAGTGGTATCAAAGCGTTTGTAGAGTCCAAACAGGTCGGTGGCATTTTTTTCGAGGTCGATACCCTTGCCATTATCTTTAAAACAAATCTCTATTTTATCATTTAGTCTACGGCTTTTTACAGCGATGACAGGGGCAACGCCCAATCGGCGGTATTTGATGCTGTTTGATGACAGATTATAAAAGATGCTGTAAATATAGCTGCGAATAGTAAATATGGAGCCAACCCCATCAAAATCACAATCAAATTGTACCTTTTCACTTACAACTGTATTATAAATGCTGGTTTTAATAGCATCCACCAGGTCATTAAAATATACTGTTTCTTTTTTTTCTTTCATCAGTTCCCTCGCCTGCAAAATATGGTTCAGATCCTGTATAATGGAATCAATATTTTTTATGGATACTGAAACCCTTTCAACAACTTCCTGTTTTATATCAGGATCAAGGTGATGTTCCCCAAGCATATCCGAAAGGCCAATAATATTGGCTACCGGTGCGCGCAGGTTATGTGATATAATATAAGTAAATTGTTCAAGGTCCTTAATACGATGTATCAGGTCGGCCGTTATTCTTTCCCTTTCAAGGGCCGCCATTTTTGCTTCGGTAATATCTTTGTTGGCAAGTATAAATCCCCATTTTTTGTTTTCGCTGTTTTTTACATTCAGCCACCGTATTTCATACCAGCATATAGCGCCGTCAGGCTTTGTATAACTTAGTTCATAGCTAACCGTTTCGCCTGCACCAACTTTTTCAAGCGTTTCTTTAATAAACGGCCACCTTTCAGTCGAAAAATAACAACTAGCATCTTCGTTTAATTCCAGTTTTTTGCCGTTCTGTTCTTCCGAATATTTCTGGGCCAAAGCGTTAAAAGAAACTATTTTCAATTCATCATCAATCAATATGTACGATGTGTCGGTATTTTCAAAAATGGTGCGCAGGTTTGCTACTGATTTTTTAATGGCCTCTTCATCTATTTTGCGCCGGGTAATATTTGTCACCATTGCCAGGGCGCCTTTATATTTGCCGCTTTCGTCAAAAATGGGGTTGGTTGATATATTTGCCCATACATCTTCCCCGCTTTTGGTTTTATACCTTATATCCAGGTTTTCTTTCGAACCACTCCTTCTCCTCTCCATACAGGCAATAGCATAGGCTTTGCCTTCCTCATCCATAAAGTCATAAAGCGCTTTCCCCATCATTTCTGCGGGTGTGTATCCCAAAATATCGCAAATTTTTTTGTTAACAAAATTTGTTTTATCATTCCCGTCTATTGTCCATATCCCTTCCTGGGCTGTTTT
>DATCES010000238.1:0-5513 GCA_036509935.1 Mucilaginibacter sp. | reverse complement strand
CGCCTATTACCAGTTAGTGTTGCACCCTGTTGAGGCTTGCGCCAATTTGAACGAGCTATATTATGATGCAGCAAAAAATAAATTGTATGCAGCGCAAGGCAGATCGGCAACAAATATAATGGCAGATAGTGTGGCAGCGTTGTTTAAACGTGATGCCGATATATCGCATTATTACAACAAAGTGATGTCAAATGGTAAATGGGACCACATGATGGATCAAACACATATCGGCTACACCTATTGGCAGCAGCCGCGGGTTGATAAAATACCAAACGTAATCGGTATAGTGCTTCCGGCACCGCCGCAGATGGGCGTAGCTGTTGAAGGCTCGCCAGCCTGGTGGCCGCAGGAACCATCAAAAGCTGTGTTGCCGGGTTTTTATCCCGGTCAAAGCGGGCATTATATTGAAGTGTTTAACAGGGGACAGGGGGCATTTTCCTTTACCGCCGAAACTTCATCGCCTTATATAACTATCCAGCCTAAAAGTGGCAATGTTACCACCGGGCAACAGATTTGGGTAAATGTTGATTGGCAAAAAGCCCCGAAAGGTGTAAACAAGGTACCCATAACCATTACCGCCATAAATGGGGATAAGGTTACAATTGAAGCTTTGGTAAATAAAATACTGCCTTTAAATGCTAAAGGGTTTAATGAGAACAACGGTTATATAAGCATGGAAGCCGCACATTATACCCAGGCAATTAACAATACGGCGGCTAAATGGCTGGTAATCCCCGGTTATGGGCGCACCTTGTCTGGCGTTATGCCATCGCCGGTAACGGCGGAAAGCCAGGTACCTGGTGGTAACAGCCCCCGGCTGGAGTATGACGTGAATTTAATTGATACCGGGGTTGTAAATGTGGAAGCCTACATTTCGCCAACTATTGATTTTTCCAGTTCATCCGGCCTGCAATATGCAATTTCATTTGATAACGAACAGCCGCAGTTCATTAATATCAATGCGGATAAATCTGAAGCGGCATGGAACAGCGCCGTTAGCGATAATATTAAAATAGTGGTATCAAAACATTGTTTAAGCAAACCCGGCAGGCATATTTTAAAATACTGGATGGTAAGCCCCGGCGTAGTGTTGCAAAAAATAGTGATAAACGCAGGAGGCGAAAAACCAAGTTACCTGGGTCCGCCGGAAAGCTATCATACATCAAATTAATAATAACCTGGCCGGTTGCGATCATAAAAAGCAGCTATTTTACATAAGGGCACCTCTAAAAACTCTCCTTTTCCTCTCCTTTGGAGAGGAATTAAAGGTGAGGCAAAACAAACAAAACGAGTTTTTAGAGGTGCCCATAAGTTTATATCTTTGCCAGGTATTTATTTATTGGTATGCCCGGATCATTAAAAGTAAGCCCTTATTTATTTAAAGCAACAATTATACTTGCTGCTTTGGCGAGTTCATGCGCGACAAAAAAGGAGGCGCAAACCGTTACTCTTAAAACAACTTCTACCAATGCAGGTTCAACAGCCACCGCTACGGTTGGGCCTGCCAAAAAGGAAGGTTTTAAAAAATTCAGCGACCTTATACCCGCCAATACAAAAGTTGATAAGGGCCTTTTTAATACCTATAAAGTAGAAGGTAAATATTATTTCGAGATACCCGATTCATTGTTTGGCCGCGAAATGCTGGTTGTTACCCGCCTGGCCAAAACCCCCGCTGATTTAAAGGTGCATACTGAGCAATATGGCGGCGAAGAAGCCAACGAACAGGTATGGAAATGGGAGAAACACGATAAACAAATTCTTTTACGTGTACCCAGCTATTCTACGCGGGCCGACAGTACCAGCGACATGTACCAATCTGTTAAAAACTCCAGTCTTGATGCGGTGCTGGCCTCATTTGATATAAAGGCTTTTAACAAAGATACTACTGGCGTTGTAATTGATGTATCAGACTTTTATGACGGGGATGTAGCCGCCATAGGCATACCTGATGATTTAAAAAAAGCTTATAAGGTTTCAACATTGGATAATAGCAGGTCGTATATTGATACAATTAAAAGTTTCCCGGTCAATATAGAAGCACGCGTATTAAAAACCTATCGGGCAACCGAATCGCCTACCGACAATACCAATGCATCTATATCGTTCGTGCTTAACACTTCTATGTTATTGCTGCCAAAAACACCTATGAAAGCCCGCTTAATGGACAACCGGGTTGGGTATTTAGGACAAAGCCAAACTGATTACGGCACCGATGCCCAAAAGGCATTGGTAACTTCATACATTCACCGTTGGAAATTAGAACCTAAAGACACAGCGGCATATAAAAGGGGCGAACTTGTTGAGCCCAAAAAACCAATTGTTTTTTATATTGATCCGGCTACGCCAAAAAAATGGGCGCCTTATCTTATAAAGGGCATAAACGACTGGCAAAAAGCTTTTGAAACTGCGGGTTTTAAAAATGCCATCATTGGTAAAGAAGCGCCCACGGCGAAAGAAGACCCTGAATTCAGTACGGAAGATGCCCGTTATAGCGTGATAAGGTATTTTGCATCGGATGTTGAAAACGCTTACGGGACATCGGTATCTGACCCCCGTACCGGCGAAATCCTCGAAAGCCACAATGGATGGTACCATAACGTGATGGAGTTAATGCGCAATTGGTATTTTGTGCAAACCGCAGCAGCCAACCCTGGTGCGCGCAAGGCGAAATTTACCGATGAGCAAATGGGCGAACTGATCCGCTTTGCATCCTCGCATGAAATTGGGCACGCGTTGGGTTTACCGCATAACTTCGGCTCAAGCTACGCCTACCCTGTTGATTCATTAAGATCAAAAACTTTTACTGATACACATGGTACCGCCCCTTCCATTATGGATTATGCCCGCTTTAATTATATTGCCCAGTCCGGCGATGGCGTAACACAATTTTATCCCAAAATTGGCGAATATGATCAATGGGCAATAAAATGGGGCTATACCTGGCTCCCAGGCAACAAAACGCCAATGCAGGAGAAAGGGATATTGGACGAATGGGTGAAAGAAAAAGCCGGCAACCCCGTCTATTATTACGGCAGGGAAGGAACAAGTTTAGACCCGCGTTTACAAAGTGAAGACCTTGGGGATAATGCCATGAAAGCCGGCGCTTATGGCATTGCTAACTTAAAACGCATTTTACCGAATGTTGAAAAATGGACTTTTCAAAAAGGAGAGGGTTACAGCGACCTGCAGGAAATATATATTGAAGTTTTAACCCAGTATTACCGTTATATGGGCCATGTTGCCGCAAATATTGGCGGCATGAACGAAGATTTTAAAACTTATGATCAAAAAGGCCCGGTGTATAGTTTTGTTGGTAAAGACAGGCAGCGGGATGCAGTATTGTTTTTTAACAAACAATTGTTTACCACACCATCATGGTTGATAGACAACCACGAGTTAAGCAAATTTGATAATGGCTTAATGATTGGCCGTGTTAAAAGCGTACAGGTTAATGTATTGGGAACGGTGCTTTCACCTTCGCGTTTGATGCGTATGTATGATAATGAAGCCAAAAACGGCGCAAATGTATATACGGTGGCCGAATTACTGGCCGATTTGCGCGGCGGAATATTTAATACCCCAAACCCCGATGGGTTTAAACGCAACCTTGAGCGCGGTTATATTGAAGATTTAAAAAATTTGTTGAATGAGGATTACAGGCCTATTCCGGGCCATCGGGCAGCCCAATTGGCAAATATGGGCTTAACGCCCATAAACATGGCCCTTTCGGATATAAGGCCGATGGCGCGCGCCGAATTAAAACTTATTAAAGCGCATTTGCCAAAAGGCACCGATGCAATAACTATAGCCCATTTTGCCGATCTGCGGATGCGCATAAAAGAGGCGCTCAATCCAACCCGGCCGATAGTTAGTTTGCCTGGCGCCGGGCACAGTTTAACCATTGATTTACCCGTGGATGAAAATATGGAACCGGGTATCGTCATTAGGTCATTAGGTCATTGAGGCATTGGTCATTGGTCATTACCTCATTGGGGGCGTTAAGTCATTGGTTCGTTTGCGTTGATGTCCGAAAATCCGAAAGCAGCGGTGGTTTAACTTTTTTTTGAAATAAAATGTCCGTACCAAAAGCGCCCTTTGGAAATCACGGCGCTTTTGAGTTCAAAAAATCGGTGAAATCCTAAAAAATTACAACTGGCTAATATTTTCAAAAAAGGCTGTTTGCAGATCTAACAGCGATTTAACTTTTATGGTTTCACCATAAGGATCAAAACATAAAAACTTCGAATTTTTCACGTCATTATTTTTCGATTTTTCAAACAAATTAAACGTTTCAAAAAAATAGTGATTGGTTGTTACGTTGCTTTTATCGTTGGTTTGAGACCCATTAAGCCTGAAACCAATGGTATCGATCCAACTATGTACTTTGGTATGTAAGGGTGTGCTAATGTTATTCATAGGGTAAAAAATTAAATACTATTAACGACCAACGCCAGGCTATTGTTTTAACGGGATTTATTAAGTTATAAACAATTGTTTGTTACTTCCAATCATATACCGCGAATTAAATTATCAAACTTGTAAAGCAAACATCATATCATCTATCCAGAATTGCAACAAATTGAATGCTGCTACGTAGAAGGGTGGTACAACAAACAAAATAAACTTCACGATAAAAAAATAAATTATCCAAATCAACTATTGATATGAAACCAATTAGACTTTTTTTACCAATTTTATTTGTATGCGTGATGAGCATTGCAGCCTGTAAAAAAGATAAAACAGCGGGCCCCGCCGGGCCCACAGGTGCAACAGGGGCGCAAGGCGCTGCGGGTGCAGCCGGGGCAGCCGGGCCGCAAGGCCCTGCAGGATCGGCTGTAGGGCCGGCAGGTGCAACGGGCGCTGCCGGGGCAACAGGCGCAACCGGGCCGACAGGCGCTACCGGCGCTACAGGTTTACCCGGCGCTACCGGGGCGACAGGTCCAGCCGGTGCTACAGGTGCTACAGGTGCTACAGGTGCTACAGGCGCAACCGGCGCTGCAGGGTCGGCAGGGAATGCCAATGTACAAAGCTATGTACTGGTTGACCAAAGTGTAGTTGCGGCAGGTTTTACAATACTTTCAATACCCGCAATTACCCAAAGCATAGTGGACCAAGGAATTGTATTGGTTTATTTAAGGAACACCGGCTCAACCGGCGCATGGTACCCGATCCCTTATTCGGAAAGCGGAAATACTATTACCCTTGACAATTTTGGAGTTGGATACGTTGACCTTAAAGCTAATTTTACAGATGCCAATGCTTTTGATTTCAGGGTTGTTGTAATACCAGGGTCAGCGCTTACCCAATTAAATGTTACCAATCCGAGCCTTAATTTCAGAAACTTTACAGCGGTAGCCAGGGCTTTGCACCTGTCCAACTAAATGTAATAATTCATATTAGATAAATCAGTAAATAATGGAGGCCGTATCATAAATCAAATGATGCGGCCTTTTTATTTTACGGGTAATAAATCAATTTCAGGAAGTTTTTTAATGATTATTTGGGAACAACAA
>DATCES010000237.1:0-2477 GCA_036509935.1 Mucilaginibacter sp. | reverse complement strand
GAAAGCGCCTATAAAAGCGCCAAGCATTTGCGCGGTGATGTAAGGCAGTACGCTTGTCCAGGGAAATTTACCGGCTATAGCTAAACCTATAGTTACCGCAGGGTTTAAATGGGCGCCGCTATAAGGTGCGGCTACCACCACCCCCACAAAAACAGCAAGGCCCCAGGCCGTGGTAATCACTATCCACCCGCTGTTATTGCCCTTGGTATCATTTAACAACACATTGGCAACAACACCGTTGCCTAAAAGGATCAGTAACATAGTGCCGATAAGTTCGGCCATAAATGGTGTCATATTGTTTGAGATTAAGTTTTTTTAGTTGATGGTTCATAGTTCATGGCTCATGGTAGCTACAGCCACTTGTCATCAACTATGAACCTTCCCCGCCCAGCATTGCGTTGCATAAACCGCTTGTTTCCAGCCGGCCATTGCATTTTTTAGTTCGCCTGTGTCAGCCGCCGGTGTAAAATCCCGTTCCGATTCCCATTGCTGCCGTATCTCTTCCACATTTTTCCAGTATCCTACCGCTAACCCGGCCAGATAGGCAGCCCCAAGCGCTGTTGTTTCAACAATTTTTGGCCTTATCACTTTGCAGTTAAGCAAGTCGGCCTGGAATTGCATCAGCATGTTATTGGCGGTAGCGCCCCCATCAACACGCAATTCTTTGATCTTAAAACCGGCATCTGCTTCCATGGCCTTCAAAACGTCAACCGTTTGATAGGCAATGGCTTCAATGGCGGCCCTGGCTATATGCCCGGCGGTGGTCCCACGCGTAATCCCGACTATCGTACCCCTTGCGCCGGGATCCCAGTAAGGCGCGCCCAGACCGGCAAACGCAGGCACAAAATAAACCCCGCCGGTGCCATTAACACTATCAGCAAGCTGCTCCACATCAGCCGAAGTTTTTATTATCCCCAACCCATCACGCAGCCATTGCACCACGGCGCCGCCTATAAATATACTTCCTTCGAAGGCATATTGAATTTCTCCGTTTATCTTCCAGGCTATGGTAGTAAGTAAATTATTTTTCGATGCGATAAACCGGCCGCCAATGTTCATCAGCATAAAACATCCTGTACCATAAGTGTTTTTAACCATTCCCTTATCGATGCACATTTGCCCGAATAACGCCGCCTGCTGGTCGCCTGCAATACCGGCAATGGGTATTTTTGAGGCGAAAATAGTGGTATCCGTTTCGCCATATACCTCACTTGATTGCTTAACTTCGGGAAGCATACTTTTGGGGATACCGAATATTTGCAATAACTCCTGGTCCCACTCCTGCGTAATGATATTGTAAAGCATGGTACGGCTGGCATTAGTTACATCGGTAACGTGGACCTTGCCGCGTGTAAATTTCCAAACGAGCCAGCTATCAACCGTACCGAATGCCAGTTTCCCGGCGGCGGCCAGTTCATTTGCCCCTTCAACGTTGTGGAGGATCCAGTTTATTTTTGAAGCCGAAAAATAGGCATCGATGATCAAACCGGTTTTTGAACGGATCAATTCCGTTAACCCTTCGTTTTTAAGATTATCGCAGAAAGCTGCTGTCCGCCGGTCCTGCCAAACTATGGCATTATAAACCGGCAAACCTGTTTCCCGGTTCCATACAATAGTGGTTTCGCGTTGATTGGTGATGCCTATCGCCCTTATATTTTTGCTATTTATGCCTATCTTAACAGTAGCCTCGGCAGCAACACCCGCTTGTGACGACCATATTTCATTTGGGTTGTGTTCAACCCAACCTGGTTTAGGGAAAATCTGGGTAAATTCTTTTTGGGCAATTGACCTGATATGCCCTTTATGATCAAAAATAATAGCCCGTGAACTGGTTGTGCCCTGGTCTAAGGCTAAAATGTATCCATCTTCCATAATTTAAGTTTGGTGCCGCTTGGTGTGATAAATTTAGAAATATTTAAGCTGATACGCACGGTTTGCATTAATAAAAATGATCTGTATCATTTTCCTTAGTGCCGGTTATCACCAATCCTTTAATTGAACCGAGGTAATTTTGAGCTGTTAAGAAGCAATTATTACATGAGCAAAATGAATGCAAGCAGACCTGTTGATATTTCAAATTTCTTTATTGCAGGCATTAATTATAAAAAAACAGACGCAGTCACCCGGGGGCAGTTTGCCATCAATAATGACCAATACGAAAACATTATTAATTTAGCGCCTGCCTACGGTACAGATGCCTTATTCGTCCTTTCTACCTGCAACCGTTCCGAAATTTACGGGTTCACGGAAAGCCCCGCCAAACTAATTGACTTGTTGTGCACACAAACCACCGGCGATAAGAAAACCTTTACAGATTTTGCCTATATAAAAAACGGTGAAATGGCCGTTGAACATTTATTTAATGTTGGCGCAGGTTTAGATTCGCAAATATTAGGGGACTATGAAATAATTGGGCAGTTAAAAAAGGCTGTTAAGTTTTCGAAAGAAAGGGGCTTTATCAGCTGTTTTTTAGAGCG
>DATCES010000236.1:0-2505 GCA_036509935.1 Mucilaginibacter sp. | reverse complement strand
TGTACGCCTGGTAGGCAACCTGGGTATGGATCCCGAAGTGAAAAATTTTGACAACAACAAAAAATTAGCCAAACTTTCATTGGCGACAAGCGAAAGCTACAAAAACGACAAAGGCGAAAAGGTAACTGAAACCCAATGGCACAACCTGGTTATTTGGGGGGCACAGGCCAAATTTGCCGAAGATTACCTTAAAAAAGGCGATGAAGTAGCCATTGAAGGCAAACTGACCAACCGTAACTATACCGACAAGGATGGTAATAAGCGCTATTTTTGTGAGGTGGTGGTAAATGAGTTTATTAAGCTGGGGGGGAGAAATTAGACATTGGAGACCTGAGATTAGAGATTAGTTTTTTGTGTTTCAGATTTTCCTGGCATTCCAGACTGATCTCTAATCTCTTTTTAAAATAAACTTTTTAAACTATATTTGTTATGTACTTAGAAGCAAAAGAAACGGCCCTGTTGTATAAACTGTTAACCGATAAATTGGGTAACGATACTACGGAGGCGATGTTCAAATACATCGATAATAAAACTGAACGATCTGTGGAAGCAACTATTAAAACATTGGCTACGAAGGATGATTTGCTAAACCTGCGAAAGGATTTGGGAGGTGATATTGTAAACCTTCGCAAAGACATGGTAAATGATAATGCAAATCTCAAAAACGACATTGCTAATGTTAGATATGATCTTAGCATTAGAATTGGCAATTCTGTTAAATGGATGTTCATTTTTTGGATGGGGCAAGTGGGAGCGACAATTGCCATATTGCTTTTGTTTTTGAAAAAATAAAATAGTTCTGTGGAAGCAACCATTAAAACATTAGCGACGAAGGACGATATTGCGAATGTGAAAGAAGACATTGCGAATCTTCGTAAAGAAATGGGATATGATCTTTCAAATCTTCGCAAAGAAATGGGTGAAGGCAACATAAAACTTCATAAAGAAATGGCCGAAAGCAGGACTGAAAATACCAAATGGATGTTTATTTTTTGGATTGGTCAGGTTGGCGCCACTCTTGCTATATTAATGCTGTTCCTGAAAAAATAATCATAAAATTTCTAATCAAACTATTTGTCTTATCATTAGGTTGACCTGGTGGGCAGCGGGCAATTGCAATCACTCGCCCGCATATTGCCATCGGAATCAACTTAATCAACTAATATTAAATAAAAAAACTTACATTTGTTATGTACTTAGAAGCAAAAGAAACAGCCCGGTTATATAAATTGTTAACCGAAAAACTTGGCAACGATACAACCGAGGCCATGTTTAAATATATCGACAATAAAACAGAACGATCTGTGGAAGCAACCATTAAAACATTAGCGACGAAGGATGACATTGCGAATATGAAAGACGACATTGCGAATGTGAAATATGAACTGAGCAATAAAATTGGCAATTCCGTTAAGTGGATGTTTGTTTTTTGGATAGGTCAGTTTGGAGCAACGATGGCGATATTATTATTGTTACTTAAAAAATAGATAACGATCAGTGGAAGCAACAAGGAGTGGGGCATCAGCAATTATAAGACATGTCTCATCCTTTGGTTGTCTATTTCCTCTATAACGCAGGTAGCTTCTATTTGGATTATATTACAATTGTTGGTGAAAAAATAATTGTTTAGTTGATTGTTCTGTGAATAATGAAGGCAATTAACATCTCAGGGTGTACTTACTGCCACCGGTAAAACCTTCCCGTTATAAAACCTATGGCCGGTTATCGAAAAATCAGCTATATATTTCCCCATCTCGAAGGCCATAACCGGCGATTGGTACCCCGGAAAAGCCTGTTCGAGCATTTCGGTTTGCGCCGAACCTATTGCCAGGCAATTAACTTTTATGTCCTGCCCGGCCAGTTCAAGGGCCAGGCATTCGGTTAAAGTATGCAGCGCAGCCTTACTGGCAGAATAGGCCGATAAACCCGGGAATTTGGCGCTTCCCTGGAAAGCGCCCATACTGCCAATATTTACTATATGCGAGCCTGGCGGCATTAAATGCACTGTGCCCTGTATCATGCGCACGTGGCCAATGAAATTGCTTTGCAGCATTTCAATAAAATCCATTTCCTTAAGTTTTACAAATGGCTTATTAATCAGTACACCGGCATTGTTTATCAGTACATCAACGCTGTTATCAAAATTATTTTTTATAAACTGCTGTAAGTCGGTATAATCGTCATGCACTATATCAAAAGCCAGGGCATAAATTTCAGCCTCCGGATTTAAGCCATGGGCAATTTCCAACAGCTTTTCCAGTTTATCCTTTGATCTGGCGAGGGCTATTACCTTATGTTTGCCCGATAAAATTAATTCCAGCGCAGCTTCAAAACCTACGCCGCTGCTGGCACCTGTTATAATGATGTTCATGTACCCCCTGGCCCCCGCCGGGTGGCGGG
This sequence comes from Mucilaginibacter sp., assembly GCA_036509935.1. GTDB lineage: Bacteria > Bacteroidota > Bacteroidia > Sphingobacteriales > Sphingobacteriaceae > Mucilaginibacter. The sequence continues at coordinate 105 of DATCES010000236.1, read as the reverse complement.
GGAGTTTTTTTTTAAAATTTAATTCACTAAACTACCAATTTTTGTTCAACCGGGTGCTTTATTAAATAAAACCCGTCAGTGATCAGCTTTTTATATTCGGGCTCA
>DATCES010000235.1:0-4713 GCA_036509935.1 Mucilaginibacter sp. | reverse complement strand
CTAAGCAATGAGATATTGTCGACAAAGCGGAAAGTGGATTTATAGGGCAGATGATTTAATATATTGTTATTCATTTTTCATTCTGAATTTATTTTACAGGCAATGCTCGCCTCCATCTGCATGGATTAATGCGCCATTTATCCATTTGGCTTCATCAGTACACAGCAAGTAGATAACACCGGCAACGTCTTCTGGTTTTGTAATTCTGCCAAACGGGTTCCTTTTAATCCCCATTTCAATCAATTTTTCGCTTCCGGGTATCATTTTAAGCGATGTGGTTTCCGTTAGGCCGGCTTGTATTATATTTGTTTTTAAACCATACCCGCTAAATTCAACCGCCATATATTTCGCAAGGCTTTCTAATGATGCCTTCGCAATTGAAACTGCAGCATAACCCTCCCAATATTTGTGCGCCCCCTCGCTTGTAATACCAATTATGCGCCCGTCATGATGAAAAAGATCGGATTTTAAGAGTACTCGTGTCCAGTCAAGCAAACTGGTTGACATGGCGTAGGAGGTTAATTGGATATCTTCAACTGATAATATAACCCTATCTAAACCTTCCCCGCCGTCTGGCGGGGATACGTTTTTATCTTTTAAAGTCAGGGGTTTTAAATTCCCCCTCGCTATGCTATGGAGCAATAGTTTTACACTGTGTTTAGTTGCAAGCGCAGCAAATTCCTTTATAAATGTTTCTCTTCCCGCCAGGTCAAGCGCATTTATATTATAGGGTAAAATAGTTACCTGGTTAGATCCGGCAATTTTTACAAACTTTTTTCTTAATAATTTTTCAGCAGCCGAGGTTTCACGGTAGAGAACAGCGACATTCATACCGTGACCGGCGAGCTTTTCCGCAGCGGCAAAGCCAAACCCGCTTGAACCACCTAAAATAACCGCCCATAAACCAGAAAATTGTAATTTTTTATTCACCCAAACTGCGTTTAAACTTTATGGATTTAACCCCTTACTTAACATTTTAAAATTTTTGACGACATTTATCACCAAAAAATTGAAACCTCAAAGTAAGTGAATTAATTTAAATTTTGAATATGACTGTTATTTATTGTAACAAATGTTAAAGTAATATGTTACACGATTATAAAAATAAACTATGCTTATTTTTGCAAATGACTTAACATTTTGAACTTTGCATATTATTATGGAATTTATATTTAATTATGTTTGGTAGCTATGAGGATTAATATACAATTGAAAATGGCGCTTATTTATATTTTCCTAATCACTTTTACATTTCCAAAAACAAGCGCCGCCCAACAGAAATTTGATAAAGCAGTTTTTTATGATGTGATGGCGTCCGGTAACGGTGAGGCTGTAAACAATGAGATAAGTATCGTTCAAAGTGCTTCATTATTTAATAAAGAAGGATATGAAGGGGCGTTGTTAATGAAAAAGGCGGGTTTTGCCGCACCGGCAAAGAAAAAGTTAAAATTTTTTAAAGATGGGCGGATAAAGCTTGAAACAGCTTTAATGGCGGATAACGAAAATACGGAATTTCATTTTCTAAGGCTTGCTGTTGAAGAAAACGCCCCGAAAATTGTAAAGTACCGTGCTGATATTGAAAAGGATAAATTGTTTATTCAAAAAAACTTTAAAAATTTGCCGGCACCTGTTCAGTATGCTATCCTTGATTATTGCAAGAAATCAAAAATTCTTCATGCCGACGATTTTTCGCCCCGCTCAAGAGATAGTTTTTAACTTTGTTGCGGATGCAAAAAAAAATATTGGCAATTTATTATACGCAATCAGGACAGATGGGGGGGATCATTGATGCGTTCGCCGGGCCGCTTGCCGAAGCAGGCGCTTCGGTTGAAAAAGCTATTATAAAGCCCCTTGCCGATTATAAGTTCCCCTGGACAGGCAAACGTTTTTTTTCGGTTATGCCTACCTGCGTTTTGGGTATCCCCGAACAATTAGGGCCATTGGGTTTAAAGGAAAAAGCGTATGACCTGGTCATTTTAGGATACCAGCCCTGGTTTTTGTCGCCCAGTATTCCCTGCAACTCATTATTGCAAAACGAAGTGTTCCGGAGTTTAATAAATGATACCCCGGTGATAACCATAAGCGCAGCCAGGAATATGTGGATAAATGCTTTTGTACGCGTCCGCAACATGATAAAGGATGCGGGCGGTAAATTGATTGGCAATGTTGCACTTGTGGATAAACATCCGAATGTTGTAAGCTTTATCACTATTTTTTACTGGATGCTTTCTGGTAAAAAAGAGCGTTACCTGAATATTTTTCCAAAGCCCGGTGTTTCGGAAGAGGATATAGCCAATACAAAAGAATTTGGGAAAATAGTTGCAAAATACCTGTACCTTAATACATGGGATGAGATGCAGGATGAATTATTAAAACAAAAGGCTGTAGAAATAAATTATAAACTTATGTTTATTGAAGCAAGGGCGAAACCGATATTTGCGGCATGGGCAAAATTCATCAATAAGCAAAAAAACAAGGACACATGGCTTTCAGTATTTAAGTATTATCTTTTTATTGCTCTGTTTTTAGGGGCGCCGGTTCTTCTTACATTAGATGCGATATTTTTAAAACCATTTTCATCCAAAAGAATAAAAACAAAAAAATTAAACTATTTACAAGTAAATAACTGATAAATATATGTCTGAAACCCACGTTTATATCAACCATACTTCTGCCTTTTTTCCGAACGGGCCGGTTTCAAATGACGAAATGGAATTGTACCTGGGGTATATTGATAACAGGCCATCTAAATCAAAAAAAATAGTACTCCGCAATAATGGAATTATAAACAGGTATTACGCGCTTACCACTGACCGTAAATCAACCCATACCAATGCCCAGATGACTGCCCTGGCGGTAAGGGCTTTGTTTGCTAATGACCCGGAAAAATTAAAAGAAATTGAACTTTTGTCATGTGGCACTTCATCCCCTGACCAGATGATGCCAAGCCACGGTGTGATGACGCATGGGTGGTTGCCGGAGACGGGGGGCATTGAAGTAGTATCGCCGGCGGGTGTTTGCTGCGCGGGTATGCACGCGCTTAAGTATGCTTACCTTGCTATAAAAGCAGGCGATGTAAAAAAAGCAGTCGCTACAGGTTCAGAACGGTTTTCGGGACTGCTGGTTTCCGAGGTTTTTGAGGAAGAAGCGCAAAAGCTGAAAGAAATGGAAGAAAACCCTTTCATAGCATTTCAAAAAGACTTTTTGCGGTGGATGTTATCCGATGGAGCATCGGCATTTTTATTGTCGGATAAACCGAATGAAGAAGGGCTTAGCTTGCATATTGATTGGATAGAAGGTGTTTCTTACGCAAACCAGATGGATACCTGTATGTATATGGGTGGCGAAAAACAAGAAGACGGTTCGTTAAAGGGTTTCATGGATTATACGCCCGAAGAAATAATGACCAAATCAATTTTCAGCGTTAAACAGGATATTACTTTACTGAGCGATAATATAGTGCCGTTAGGCGGCAAAAAGATAAAAGAGATATTTGAAAAAAAAGGCCTTTCTGTTAATGATATCGACTATTTTTTACCGCATATATCCAGTAATTTTTTCAAAAGCAAGATATATGATATGATTGAAGAATATGGCGGCGGGATTCCGTACGAAAAGTGGTTCATCAACTTGTTTACTGTCGGGAATGTAGGCGCAGCGTCGATCTACCTGATGATTGATGAGCTTTTTAAAAGCGGGAAATTAAAAAAGGGCGAGAAAATATTATTGCTTGTTCCCGAAAGCGCACGTTTTTCGTATATGTATGCGATGCTTACCGTTTGTTAACCAAATACAGTCCGTTCATTAATTATGCTATGAAAAAAGATGAGGTACCGCAGGACTTAGGCTCACTTGGCAGGATTACTAAAGAGGTTTGCTACGCGACAGACAGCAACGGTAAATACGTTACCGAGTTTAGCAACGGATGGGATGTGAAAACAAAAGCGCTGGATGTTGCCTGGGAGGATATTAAAAGGCGGATAGAACAGGCCAGGGAACAGGTGCTGAATAACAATGCCAGCCCATTATTGTTCTTTATGGAATACAGGTTAATGGATGTAAGTATTTTGGCAGGTTATACTGGTTTTTGGAAATGGCAAATAAAAAGGCATTTAAAGCCAGGAGTGTTTAATAAACTATCAGACAGAAAATTAAAGAGATACGCTGACGCGTTTAACATAAAGGTTGAAGACCTTAAAAGTATAACCGTACATGAAGATTGAGTTTGAACACCGTCAGGCGGCACATTGTGAATCGGGCGTAACGAGTAATTTATTAAGGATCAGTTCAGAGGGCAAAATTACCGAGCCGCTTGCGTTTGGCATAGGTGCCGGGTTGTTTTATGCACATATCCCCTTTATAAAAATCAACAACGGCCCTGCTATTGCTTTCCGTACATTACCGGGGCATATATTTAACCGGACATGCAAGTCGTTAGGCATACCGGTAACCCGGAAAAAATTCAATTCGAAAGAAAAGGCGGAAGCATTTTTACAGGAATGCCTTAATAACGGCCATCCGGTTGGTTGCCAGGTTGGTGTTTATTACCTGCCATATTTCCCAAAAGAATACCGCTTTCATTTTAATGCCCATAACCTGGTTGTTTACGGCATGGAGGACGGCAAATACCTTATTAGCGACCCGATTATGGAATTTCCTGCCATTATGGACAGTTACCAGCTCGAAAGGGTACGGTTTGCAAAAGGGGCGCTT
>DATCES010000234.1:0-3957 GCA_036509935.1 Mucilaginibacter sp. | reverse complement strand
CATTGCCAGCATATCAACCTGGCCATGGCCACATAACCAATCCAATCCATTTTCTGTCCGGTCATTTTTTACCAGCCTGTAGTAGATATGCGGATAGTCGGCTTTATTTGACAACTCGGTCAGGAAATTTTTTATCCATTTTTGAAATTCCGGCGACTGATTTTTTTCTTCGTAAATATGTGTTAACAAAATTTCGGCGTATAGGGATTTTGCCAGCGGGATCAAGTCATAAATAAACTCCAAATCCTTTTCAGGGTGCTTAAAATCTGTCGCGAAGGCTATTTTTTTAACCGGCGTTTCTGGTGCCGAAGCGGGAACAAGCAATAAAGGTTTTGTTATACTATCAATCAGCATGCGGCTGTGGTTACCCAATAGAAAACTGCTTAGGCCGCTGCTGCCATGGGTCCCCATTACCACCATATCTATCTTTTTTGTAGCAATAATGCCATTTACCACATCTGCCACCGTCCCCGCTTCGTTAAAACAAGTAATTAATGGCTTAAAACCATTTTTGTTCTGTTCTAAATCAATTTTTATTTTCTTTAACTCATCTGTACTGCCATCAATCAGCATATCATATTCTTCCATTGGCCAGGCTACAAAGCCCGCTTGCGGCATCTCGGCCGGAACGATTACCGCGTTGCACAGCACTACATCAGCTTTGATCTGCTTTGCCAACCGGTATCCATATTCAGCAGCATGCTTCGCATTTGCCGAAAAATCCGTAGGTATCAGTATTGTTTTCATATTCTCCCATCATTATTTTGTTGATGTAAAATTGGAGAACAAACACAGCTTAAATAATGATGGTTGTCATGTTTATGAGTGATATTGAGCTAATGCGAGAGTGACTTGACATCATTCCGAAACCATAACAGCAATTAAACAATAAAATACCTCAGTATTTATCGCTTCACAAATAAATAAAAGGCTTACATCAGCTTTTACCCGCAGGCCTGAAAGCAGGTACAATATTCGTAACGGGCTTTGTGGATTTCAAGTAATAAAAAATGGCCTGTATGTCAGCATCTGTCAAATTGCTTAAATCCTGCCATGGCATTGGCGGCATCAACATCCTTTCCCCATCCAAACCTTTATATTTTCCTTTCCGCAAAGCATTTTTAAATTGTTCTACCTTCCAGTTCCCTATCCCTGTTGCATCTGATGTAATATTAGCTGCAAAAGTTGTTCCCCAGGGTCCGATAGCTGCGGTAAGATCATCATTAAACACAATTAACCCCTTTTGGATTTCGCCCCGGTTAGCAACCGGCACCGGCATGTTTGACGGGAAGCCCGATAACATTTTTAATGGATCAACTTCCGGTCCGGCAGGCCCCATCCGTTTAGGGGAATGGCAATCATTACAGCCAATGGAAGCCACTAAATAGTTCCCGCGTTTTATCAGGCTGTCTTTTGATGGCGGGATATTATCTGCGATTGGTTTACCTGTTTTACCGGTGTTACAGGAATTCAAAGACAAGGTAAAAATTGAAATGATTAAAATAATGACCAGCGTTTTCATGTTTGTGCGCGTTTAGTTGATAACTTGTTTATTTATACCCAAATATATAAAATTTACCTACACAACTAATTAATTCAAGCGCTTTTGAAATTTTTAAAAATTCAAGTCAAGACACTGATTTTATCGGTTTAAATTTTCCGGGTGACCCTAAACTGACCAAAGAAGAAACTGCATTTAACGTTAACGACCCAACGCGTCCAGCTAATGCAGGTAAGTTACGGTTGGGGAAACTTGTTTATGTGGGTTACAAGGGGAAAATGATGTTAACAACAGTATGACCATTGAAGGCTTATCCCTACTCCATCATCAATCTCCTTATCAATTCCGCGCTTTGCTTGTTGCCTTCTTCTAATCTACTGTCAAAAAAAGCCTGTACATCATTGAAATGCTTTTTGTAGCCTTCCATATCGCCGTAACCAATTATTGAGGACCATTCCCTTACTGCTGAATGGAATTCCAGGTCATCGCCGCGGATTGTTTTATCATAAAGCGCCGTTTCTATAGATTCTTCCAGCAGTTCCTCGTTTTTAAACAGGTATTCGGCAATGCCGAGGCGCAAACGGAAAGGCGGCGTTTGGCAAATGAGGTTATCATAAGGGTTTACCCCAAGGTGGTACCAGGCATCAACCATGCTTAAAATACTTAAATGCGAATTTGGTTTTTGTTGTTCGGGTTTTTGCGAGAGCGAAAACTCTTTCATAACAGAATCATTCAGCATAATGGGCTTGCGGCTTTCATGAAAAACAAAATCGCGGGCCCGGTAAAGCCTTGCCCTGAATGCATCTTCCTCCTCTTTTATCATCAGTTTAAATAATTCCGATTCGGATATGGCATAACGCTTTACCTGTTGCCGGGCATAAGGGTTCATTATCGCCAAACCGGCATATACGTGCGCTTTATAGCTAAATATGCGCAGGGTAGTTAAAATCTTTACATTGTCTATCCCGCCAATGTACGAAGCATTTTCCCAGGGGAAAAAACCGGCTTCTTTCCAGGCTGTGCCCATACTTTCAAAACCTACATGGGTTACTGCCTGGGTATCGGCCACTATTTTATCATGTTCATGGCAATCGGCAATCTCCACAATATCTGTTTCAAGCGCGGTAAAAAGGTCAATCATCCGCTGGTAAGCCGCTTTACCGCTACGATGCCGTATCAATATCAACTTTTGCCCTTTAGGCTCAAAACCCGGCCCATGCATAGCATGAAACGTAATTATCTGTGCATCAGCCGGCAGGTATTTTTCAAATATTTCAATTTCCGGGGTTTTTACGGAAGTTTGCCCGGCAACAATAGCCCCATATTTGGTCGAAGGGCCACATTCGGCTACCACTGATGCAAGCCTGTCGGCTTCAACCGAATAAATAACCAGGTCGCTGGTACGGGATATATCCTTCCCGTTATCCATCAATTTTATGCCAAAAGGGGTAAGTTCATCTTCCAGCCTTTCCCTGTTTTCGGGCAAGTCGCAGCCGCTAACCTGGTAACCGGCCTTCGAAAAAGCTTTGGCGTACAAGCGCCCCATATCACCCAAGCCGATTATACCTATATTCATGCTGCTAATATATTGAGAAAGTCGGGAAGTCCGAAGTCCGAAGTCCGAAATGCCGAAATGCCGGGAAGGATTATCTCATAATACTCCCTTTATTGGTCGTGTCGATCCGGCTTTTCTCACATTTCGGGCTTTCAGACTATAAAAATCTCAAATCTAAACACTAATTTTACTTTATAAACTAAATTATTATGTTTCGGATAAACCTTTCAGTTTTGCTTATTTTAAGTATTATATCATTTAGCCACGCACAGGACAGCTCCCAAAAAGCCACACCAGTAAAAGCAGCCACGGCAAAAACTTATCCAAAATATAAAACCCACAAGTACCATGGTTACAGGTACCATGCCCAGGCTGATTCAATAGCGAAAGCCGGGGCCCAGCAAGCTCCGGTAAATACTGACACCACAGCCCAGGTTCCTGTTATTATCGATAAAAGCCTGAACGGCCAATACCAATATCTTTTAACCAAAGTCTATCATTACCAGCAGCCCGTGATCTCGGCATTGTGGAAAAGCGCTTCGGATACTTTAAATGCCAATCGCCATAAGCTGAAAGATGCGCAAAGCGACCTGAATATCCAAAAGAAAACCATTGACAGTTTAAGCGCTGAATTAACCGGTAAAGACCATGCACTTTCGCGGATAGACAATATTGATGTATTGGGGGTCGTGCTAACCAAAACCGCTTATAACCTTATAGTTTGGGGCCTGGTAATATTTTTTGGCATAACCGCCTTTGTGGTAATTGCCCGGTCCGGAAGTTTCAGGCGCGAAGCCGTGTACCGGGCGCAGCTTTACACTGAACTTGAAGAAGAATATAAAGCTTACAAAACCAAAGCCAACGATAAGGAAAAAAAGCTTGCCCGCGAACTGCAAACAGA
>DATCES010000233.1:0-2731 GCA_036509935.1 Mucilaginibacter sp. | reverse complement strand
TGCCAACGCGATACATTTTGCTGTTGACCATGGCGCGGAGGTAATTAACATGAGCTTTGGTAAAAAAATATCGCCGCATAAGGATTGGGTTGATGAGGCTTTTAAATATGCTGCCGCCAAAGATGTGCTTTTAGTGATAGCATCGGGCAATGAAAGCCAAGATGTTGATAAGAAGCCCGAATTCCCGAACGATAATTACCTGGATAGTTCAAAAACAGATAATGTAATCAGCGTTGGTGCATCAGGCCCCAAACCTGGCGAAAACCTGGCTGCGGATTTTACAAATTACGGCAAAAACAGTGTTGATGTTTTTGCCCCTGGCGTTAAAGTTACCTCCATTGATATGGATGCCGAGTTTAATACGGAAGATGGCACCAGCTTTTCGGCGCCCATCGTGTCAGGCATTGCCGCCTTATGTTTGGAATATTATCCGAACCTGAGCGCAAGGCAAGTGAAACAGGCAATTTTAGAATCAGCTTCCCCGGTAGCCGGCATCCTGGTTATTAAACCGGGCACTAAGGACGAAAAGGTTGATTTCACCACACTTTCAAAAAGCGGAGGTATTGTAAATGCTTATAAAGCGCTTGAAATTGCTTCGAAAATGAGGGGGGAGAGGAAGTAGGCAGTTTGCAGCGGACAGAAGGCAGTAGCAGTTGCAGTGGGCAGTAGCAGTAGCAGTAGCAGTAGCAGTGGTAGCTGTTCTTGCATACATTGTGTAAAAAATTGAACTGATTGTTACGTATATAAACTATCGGCTTTGTACTGCCATAATTCCAAATTACCATGAACTATGAACTATAAACTATGAACCAGCAAAAAGGCAAACTATATTTAGTCCCCACACCAATAGGTAACCCTGAGGACATGACTTTCAGGGCCGTCCGCATTTTAAAGGAAGCCGACCTTATTTTGGCTGAAGATACCCGTACTTCTGCGCCTTTGCTGAAACATTTTGATATTCATCAGAAAGTATTTTCGCACCACCAGCATAACGAGCGCCAATCGGCCAATGAGATCATCCGGTTTTTAAAAGAAGGGAAGAATATTGCGCTGATATCGGATGCCGGCACGCCGGCTATATCCGATCCTGGTTTTTACCTTGTACGGGAAGCCTTACAAAACGAAATTGAAGTGGAATGCCTTCCGGGAGCAACCGCTTTTGTGCCCGCACTGGTTAATTCTGGCTTCCCGACAGACCGTTTTTGTTTTGAAGGTTTTTTACCTTTAAAAAAAGGCCGGCAAACCCGTTACAAAACTTTGGCAACTGAAGATCGAACCATAATACTGTATGAGTCGCCGCACCGTTTGTTAAAATCACTTGACGAAATGGCAACATATTTTGGCGCCGACCGGCAAATTTCCGTTTCGCGCGAGCTAACGAAAATGTTTGAAGAAACCGTTAGGGGCACGGTAGCCGAAGTTAAAACTTATTTTGAGACACACCCGGTGAAGGGGGAGTTTGTGATATGCGTATCAGGTTGCCTCACCCTGCCCTCTCCAAAGGAGAGGGTTCTAAAGGTTTAGATTTTAAAAGTCCTCTCCTTTGGAGAGGATGGGTGAGGGCTTCGCCGTTTAGGTGAGGCTAACACAGCGGCCTATGGAAAGACTAATTAACAAACAATTAAAAAATAATTACTTCATTTGCAAATCTCCGCGCCCCATGCAAGTCCAATGAAAAAAAACATCCTTTTATCCCTATTCTCCGGCCTGCTGCTTTGGATTGCCTGGCCGCCAACCCACTATACCACTTTTTTGCTTTTTGTTGGCCTGGTGCCCATGCTCATTGCGATGGAAAATATCATCCAATCAAAATCTGTCAAAAAAGGGAAGAAAATATTCGGCGTTGCCTTCCTCGGGTTTTTTGTGTGGAATACTTTATCAACTTACTGGGTTTACAACGCCTTGAAAATGGTTGGCGAAGCTGTAGCATTGCCCATTTCGATAATACCGTATTCCTTAGGCCCATTGTTAATGGCAAGCGCCTGCTGGCTGTATTACCACTTTCGGCTTGTCAGCAACCGGGGCTGGGGGTTGGCAGGCCTGGTTTGCTTTTGGATAGGGTACGAATACCTTAACCAAAGCTGGGACCTGGCATTCCCCTGGATGACGCTCGGAAATGGGTTTGCCACCAGCCACCAATGGATACAATGGTATGAATATACCGGCGTTTATGGCGGTACTTTATGGATATTAATTTTAAATATCCTGCTGTTTTTGATATATACAGGATTAAAGGAAAAGCAAAACAAAAAATTAAGGCTAAAACTAATTACCGCATTTGCTGCTGCACTTGTGCTGCCGCTTAGCTTTTCGTTGTACAGATATTACCATTATACCGAACAACGCGACCCATCAAACATTGTGGTTGTTCAGCCTAATATCGATCCTTATGCAAAGGTAACATCAATACCCCCTCACGAACAGATCAGCATAATGACCCATCTTTCCGACTCATTAGGGCAGCCCAATACCGAATTTTTTATATGGCCGGAAACTGCGATCCCCGAACCGGTGAGCGAGGACAATATCCGCACAAACAATTATTTTTTGCAGGCGCAGCATTTTTTAAATAAATACAAAAACGGCAACCTGGTAACCGGCGTCGAAACCTTTAAAATATATAATACCAGGGCCACTAAAACCGCCACCCCATATAACCCGCAGGGGACGCAGTTTTACGATGAATTTAACGCGGCTGTAAATATTGAAAACTCGGCCGATGTGCAGTTTT
>DATCES010000232.1:0-5219 GCA_036509935.1 Mucilaginibacter sp. | reverse complement strand
AAATGTGCCTGCACGCTGATAAAGTGGTGGCCCATGCCGAACTGTACATGGGGCTTGTTGAGTTTGGCGTAGGTTTAATACCCGGCGGCGGCGGCACCAAGGAATTTGCTTTGCGCTTATCAGACGAATTACAGGAAGGCGACGTTGAAACGAATAATTTCAGGGACAGGTTTTTAACCATTGGCCAGGCAAAGGTTTCAACCTCTGCTTACGAGGCATTTGAGTTTGGCTACCTGAAAAAAGGAAGGGATGTGGTAGTTGTTTCCCGTAACAGGTTATTGGCCGAGGCAAAACAGCATTGTTTGCAAATGGCTGATGATGGTTATGTGCAGCCAATTCCCCGGAGCGACATCAGGGTGCTTGGGAAACAGGCGCTTGGTTTGGGTTATGTAGGCGCAAATACCATGTTCAGTGGTAATTATATCAGCGGGCATGATGTAAAAATATCCCAAAAACTAGCCTGGGTACTTGCCGGGGGCGACCTTTCGCAGCCTTCAATGGTAAGTGAAGAATACTTACTGGGTTTGGAGCGGGAAGCCTTTGTTTCGTTATGCGCCGAAAAGAAAACCCTTGAAAGGATACAATCAATTTTAACAGGCGGGAAAGTGTTGAGGAACTAGGCCTCACCCAACCCTCTCCAAAGGAGAGGGCTTTAAAAGAGCGAAGTTCAAGTCCTCTCCTTTGGAGAGGACTTAGGTGAGGCGGAATTTTAACGGGAGTCAGGTGTATTAATTAACCAAAAATCTAAAATATGAACGCATACATAGTAGCGGCAAGCCGCAGTGCAGTTGGGAAAGCAACCCGCGGAGGGTTCAGGTTCACCAGGCCCGATACACTTGCCGCTGAGGTGATTAAACACTTGCTAACATCAGTACCAAATGTAGATAAGGAACAGATAGATGATGTAATAGCAGGTAATGCTACCCCCGAAGCCGAACAGGGCCTGAATGTAGGCCGCTTGATCTCGCTGATGGCTTTGGACACTGATAAGGTGCCGGGCATGACTGTAAACCGGTATTGTTCGTCAGGCCTGGAGACTATCGCCATCGCGTCAGCAAAAATCCATAGCGGCATTGCGGATTGCATTATTGCGGGCGGCGTTGAAAGCATGAGCCTGCTGCCCATGGGCGGCTGGCGTATTGTTCCAAATGCCGATGTTGCCCTTGCGCATCCTGATTATTACTGGGGTATGGGCCTTACCGCCGAAGCCGTTGCACAAGAGTACAACATTGGCCGCGAAGAGCAGGACCTGTTTGCTTATAACTCCCACCAAAAAGCAATTAACGCTATTAAAGAAGGCAGGTTCAGGAACGAGATAGTGCCTTTTAATGTTACCGAAACATATATTGATGAGAGCGGCAAGAAAAAGACAAGGGAATTTACAGTTGACACAGATGAAGGCCCGCGCAGCGATACCTCGCTTGAAGCGCTGGCAAAACTTAAGCCTGTTTTTAATGCCAATGGTGTTGTAACCGCCGGTAATTCATCTCAAACAAGTGATGGGGCAGCCTTTGTAATGGTGGTGAGCGAACGGTTTTTAAAACAGCACAACCTAAAGCCCATTGCAAGACTGCTTAATTACGCCGTTGCAGGCGTTCCGCCGCGCATTATGGGCATAGGCCCGCTGGTGGCTATACCTAAAGTGCTGAAACAGGCCGGAATGAAACAGCAGGATATTGAACTGATTGAATTGAACGAAGCTTTTGCATCGCAATCCATAGCTGTAATAAATGGGCTGGGGCTTGATCCTGAAATTGTAAATGTAAACGGCGGCGCCATAGCCCTTGGCCACCCGCTTGGCTGCACCGGCGCAAAACTTTCCGTTCAGCTTTTTAATGAATTAAAAAGGCGCGGTAAAAAATATGGCATCGTTACCATGTGCATTGGTACCGGGCAGGGCGCGGCAGGCATTTTTGAATTATTGTAATATCAAATAAATTAAAAGAAATCGTCATTGCGGTTTCAATATAGAGTTAAACAAATGGATAAAGGCACAAGGTTATTTGATTGTATGGCGGTTCAGGCAAATGAACCGATAAATGATTTGCTTAACGCCAGGGTTGATGGCAACTGGAAACCGTACAGTACTAATGAAATACACGCAATGGTTTACCAGTTAGCGCAAACGCTCCTGGAAATGGGTGTTTCATCCCGGGATGGTACGGTTGAGGGACGTGACAAAATAGCCCTGATTAGTCCGGGCAGGCCTGAGTGGTTAATTACTGATCTGGCAGTTCAATTAACAGGCGCCGTGTTAGTCCCTTTGTACCCGAACTCGGGCATCAAAGAAATAAAGCTGATATTAAACGAAGCGGAAATAAAATATATATTTGTAAGCAATAACGACCTATACGATAAGGTAAAACAGGTACGATCAGAAATTCCATCCCTAAAGGCAATTTTTACTTTTGACCAGATAGCTGGTGCAACCCATTGGATAGAATTACTTAAACCCCTGCAGCCCGGTTTTTCACAAAAATTAACACAAATAAGCGATAATATCACTGAAGACGATATCGCGACCATTATTTACACATCCGGTACCACCGGCCGGCCCAAAGGGGTGATGCTCACCCATAAAAATATTTATAGCAATGTGAAGGCATCCGGCGATATACTTGCCCTTATACCTTTAGACAAAAAACGTGCTTTGAGCTTTTTGCCCCCGAACCATATTTTTGAAAAAACGGTAATCTACACTTATCTTTTCTCCGGGTATTCTGTTTTTTTCGCCGAAAGCATGGATACCATCGGCGTTAATTTGAAAGAGGTTAAGCCTTATATTTTTACCGCAGTACCCAGGGTGCTTGAAAAAGTATTTGAGAAAATTATTATTGAGGGCCAGAAATTATCCGGCATAAAAAGAAAGATATTTTTATGGTCGATAAAAATTGCCGACCAATTTGCAATCAATAACCGGAGCTTAGGGTATAAAATAAAATTAGCCATAGCCGATAAATTGGTTTACAGCAAATGGCGCAACGCGTTAGGCGGAAATATAAAAGCGATAGTTGTTGGTAGTTCTGCCACCCCAATCAGGCTGGAAAGGATTTTTACCGCTGCCGGTATGGTTATTTTAGAAGGTTATGGGCTTACCGAAACTTCGCCGGTGGTTGCTGTTAACCATTACGAGGAAAAATACAGGAAATTTGGAACAGTAGGCCCTTTGCTTGACGGGGTACAGGTTAAAATTGCAGCCGATGGTGAAATACTGTGCAAAGGCCCTAACATTATGGCCGGTTATTATAAAAACCCGGAACTTACCGCAGAGGTTATGGAAGACGGATGGTTCCATACCGGGGATATCGGTGAACTTGATAAAGACAAATTCCTGAAAATTACCGACCGCAAAAAAGAGATATTTAAAACTTCGGGGGGCAAATATGTAGCCCCTTTGCCCATTGAAAATAAGATGAAGGAAAATTACTTCATAGAGCAAATAATGGTAGTTGGCGCTGAGAGAAAATTCGCGGCAGCCCTGATCGTACCATCTTATGCGAACCTGCTCCCGTGGTGCAAAAAAAATAATATACCTTTTGCTTCCAATAGGCAAATTATTCAGGATGAAAAGGTAAAGGCGCTTTACCAATCAATTATTGATACCTATAACCCTGAATTTAACCATGTTGAGCAGGTGAAAAAAATAACGTTGCTTCCCGGTGAATGGTCAATTGACAGCGGTGAACTTACCCCAACCGGAAAAATGAAAAGGAAAGTAATCACTGAAAAGTATATGGCCGAAATAGATAAAATGTATGCAGGGGATTAAGCGAAATCCTAATCATGGTAAATTAAATAACAGATGAGTACATTTCAAATATCCGTTCAGGACAAACTTGCCACTGTCACCCTCGACAGGGGGCGGTCAAATCCTATAAATCATCAAATGGTTAAGGAATTAACTGCCTGTATAAAAGATTTGGATGCAGACGATACTGTTGGCGGGTTAATTTTAACAGGTAAAGAAGGTTTTTTTTCATCGGGGATAGACCTGATTGAAGCTTACGGCTATGACGAAGGACAAAGCCGGGAATTTTGGTTCAATTTTTTAGCTATGCAAAATACCCTGGCATCCTTTAATAAGCCTATGGTTGCCGCTATAAGCGGCCACAGCCCGGCGGGGGGCTGCATACTCGCTATTTGCTGCGATTACCGGATAATGGCCGAAGGTAAATTTGTTATCGGGTTAAATGAGTTACCCGTAGGCATTATCGTCCCTAACAGTGTTTTTAATTTATACGCTTTCTGGCTTGGGCAGCGCAAGGCTTATCAATATTTGATGGAAGGTAAACTGCTTAATGTAAATGAGGCATTGGAAGCCGGGTTGATAGATGAGATCAGCGCCCCGGAAAACTTAATACCTGTTGCAGAGAAAAAGGCTATGGCTTATATGCAGCTTAACGCTGTTACCTGGAGCCAGAGCAAATTAAATTTACGTAAGGACCTTATTGCTAAATTAAACGGCGATCAGACAGGTACTTTAAATAAAATGCTGGAGCAATGGTGGGCGCCGGCAACCCGCAAAAGTTTACAAATGATGATACAGAATTTAAAGGCTAAAAGTACTGCTGCTAATTAACATACGATGAACGAAACTATTACAGGCATGTTAAGGGATGGTGCCTTAAAAGGTAAAACCATTATTATAACCGGCGGCGGGACCGGTTTGGGCAAGGCCATGGGCACATATTTTTTAAAATTAGGAGCTAACCTTGTAATTACCAGCCGGAAAATTGAAGTACTGAAACAAGCCGCTTCAGAAATGGAAACGGAAACAGGCGGGAAGGTGTTGGCTGTAGCCTGCGATGTGCGAAAGTATGAGGAAGTTGAAAATGTACTAAAGCAAACGATAGAAGCTTTTGGCCGTGTTGATATATTGGTTAATAACGCAGCTGGCAATTTTATTTCGCCAACTGAGCGCCTGTCTGCCAATGCCTTTTCGTCAATTATTGATATTGTTTTAAAGGGATCCGTCAATTGTTCACTGGCTTTGGGTAAATATTGGATTGCCGAAAAAATACCGGGTACTATTCTGAATATCATCACTACCTACGCTTTTACGGGCTCGGGCTACGTAGTGCCATCTGCCTGCGCTAAAGGCGGCGTGCTCGCTTTAACACGTTCATTAGCGGCGGAGTGGGGCAGGCATGGCATACGGACAAACGCCATAGCGCCCGGCCCGTTCCCAACTAAGGGGGCATGGGACCGTTTATTGCCGG
>DATCES010000231.1:0-8111 GCA_036509935.1 Mucilaginibacter sp. | reverse complement strand
GCGCCTGGATGATATTGGCCACATTATCGTCAATGGCGGTGCCGAGGAAGATAATCCGGTCCATCATCAGCCTGGAGAACACATCCAGTTGGGAAATATTAAGCTGCCTTTCTTCTATAATATAAGGCGTCATGCCCATGCGGATCGCATAATTGCCCGTTTGCGAAACATAATTATCTACATAATTTTTGTCAATACGAAGGTGGCTCACAGCATAGCTGCGAAATTCATGGTGGTAATTCATTTGTTGGTTAGATTAAGTTGTAAATGTTGTAAATGTTGTAATTTAGCCTTTACAACTATTCAGCTTTTATATTATCCGGGCCTAAATAGCCTCAATATCCTAAGCCTGAAACTTTGATGGATAGGCTCATGGAACAGTTTTCGGTGGACCGATTCAATCTCTGCCTTCAGTTTTTTGCGGCCGTATTGCTTTATTATGGTATGCGCCTTTTTTTGCCACCTAATTTGGTTAGATAACGCAGGATTAAGTATAAGCAAGGCATCGAGCAAAAGCGCATCTTCGTGCGTTCCCTGGTTAAAGATATGGTCGTCTATTAATTTTATCTCATTCAATGAAATCCTCATAAGCCAGATTTTTTTCTTTAATTGTTTCCCTCACTTTTTCCATGCATTTGTATTTCTGCACCGTGGCCGAGCGCACGCCCGAGTAGCCAAATAATTCCGTTATTTTATTTACCGGCAAATTATCGTAATAAAAAGCCTTCAATATTTCCATGCATTTTTGACCTGCCGTTTCAAGATAATGCAATAATTTAGCAGGTGAAGGCTGCATATCCTCCTCATCCATAATGTCATCCCGATACGTATCAAGTGATGTATGCAGCACGTTTTCCCTGAACTTTTTGGCCCATAAATGTTTGGCTATGCCCAGCACGTAAGCCTGTTCATTAGTTTGTAATTCAATAGATGCACTTACCGTCTTTTCATAATAAATAACCAATGCATCCTGGAAAATATCCTTAGCGCCGTCAAACGAGCCGCCCATTTTGCTTACATATTTCGCCACCGCCGGGAATGCCTTTTTGTAAAGGGTCATGAAAACCTTCTCCCGCTCTGCTGTAGTGATGCCAAAAAAATTGCGATCTGCCATAAACACGTTTTTAATAACAAGTGTAATAAATTGTCATTATATCACCCGGAAATTTGTTTTTTATTTTTTTGGGAAGGATGTGGTGCAACATTCAGACGCAATGCGCTACATCTCTACTTGTTTTGGCAATGAACTGATTTTTAATTTATATTTGAATAATTATGAGGCAAAAGGCTGAAATCATCGTAAAAAATGTAAAATCTGAAGAAAAAACATTTTCAAAACATGAAAAAAGGCTACTTGAAATGATTAAAGAAAATCGGCAAAAAGGGCCGCTCATAGCGCCTGATGTTAATATTCGCAGCCTCATTAATGATTCTCAATATCCTGCGGAATAAAAAGGGTTTTATTTCACTTTAAGCCAGTAATACCTCTGCCGGGACGCCTAATTTGTGATGCAATATTTTAGCAATTCGTAAAGTAAATGGTTTTTTACCGCTAAGTAAGGCAGAAACATATCCTTTACTTCCAATCCAACTTACAAGGTCCTTATTCATAAGGCCATTTTCCATCATTTTCAGCTTTACAATTTCAAGTGGGTCAGGCGAAGGAATAGCGTAATGCAAATCTTCGTATTGCTTTATTAGTAATAAAGCAATTTGTAAATCCCCGCCTTCTTTACTTTCCGGGGCAATGTTTAAATTAAACCGGGTATCTATCCATTCCAGCATATCCTGGTATTGTTTTTCGGTTTTAATAATTTGTAGGTCCATATACTTAATTCTTAAATTCTTCAGGCCATTTGCAGCGCTTTTTTATAATCGTACTTTTCGTATTTTTCTTCGGATTTCGTTTCCATTTGAAAGTATAATAATTCATTTTTAAACTGCACTTTCAGCCACAAATCTGCCGGTGTATGAAAAAAATGACCAAATTTCATCGCCAAAACAGGATTAAACCTCCTGTCATTATTATAATATTTATTCAGGTTTGAATCGTTGATTTCAAGATAGTTTGCGAATTCACCTTTTTTAATCCCCAGTATTTTTAAAAAATATTTTACAAAGTCCTGAATCGTACACATTTGCTCAAAAGTGGTTTCCTGGTCCATAACATATTCTTCCATTTTATAATGTATGGCCAGCATTTCATTTTTAAGGATACGTTCGGGACTGCGCTGCCTGTTGTAAGACTTGGCAATCTCTGCAATTTCCGCCTTTTTCTCAGCGCTTCTTTTATGGCCATCATTAGGCGTGATGGTAGTATCGAAATTTCTGTCTGTTAACTTATCCATTGCAATTTTTTTTAAATTTTATATTCAGGAAAGATATTTTCCGATTAGGGACTCTCCATGTTCGTCCATAATCACCATTGTCGTATCTCCCCATCGTTGTGCATTATATTTATTCGAATACAGTTTCATTAACCTGATCTCATCTTCTTTATTTTCCTCCAAAACATCCAGTTGTAGCATGGCCTTAAAGTCTCCTTTGCCCTGAATGATACTTTGTTTGTAAGCATAAGCAATCAAACATCCTGCCACACGTTCATGCCTCCTTATATCTTTTTTATTATGAGGGGCAATCTCAACCATTGCTAAATAAGGCTCTTTATTATCAATCAATTGGAATATCATACACCCTTCAATCACATCCGGTGTTTCTTCAGTTACCAGGATATAACCTGTTGCATACTTCAACTTTCTCAGTTCTTTATCGAAATTAAATCTCCAGCCATCCTGGATGGAAGGCATTTCTGAAATTTTTCCTTCCCTTATTAAGGCTTCTACCTGTTCAGATGTCTCTGTTTTAATGATTTTTACATTCATTCTTTCATGTGCAATCCCGGCCTTTAATTTACAGCTAATATACAAAAAAGTTAGTACAAATTGTACTAAAAATTAAACCTTAACAATTCTTTTTTATGGACGGTGTTAAATAGTGTAAATTAATATAGCATTGCCGGTTTATATATAATGCTCACGTACTAAATTAAAGCCAGCGAAATTAAATTACTCCCTGACTTTTGCTTTTTTTTCCTCCTTCACCCCCTTCCCACGCCACCACATAGCCAGCGCCGACCCGCTCACATTCATCACCGGCCCAAATATGGCAGGGGCCAGGCCAATAGTTGCCACGCCGCCTATCAAAATGGCCAGCCCGGAGCCAGGCCGCTGTTTTGCATGCCTACCTCAAGCGATATGGTACGGCAGCCGCGTCCTTTAAAACCTAATATGCGGCTTGTCCAGTAACCCAGGTTATGGATAAACACAGCCAGTACAATCAACAAGCCTACTTTCATCAGGTTGTCACGCCCGGCGGCTGTTATTACAAGGATGGTTAACCATCCAAATTTAATTTTGCCCTTGATTGGATTTAAGTATTTTAAAACGTTATTTTTAGCCCCTCAAAATTGATACAGGAATATCAATAATTTATGGTAAAAGGAAACAAAAAATGAAAGTTTTAAAATTTGGCGGAACCTCTGTTGGAAGTCCTGAGAGGATGAAAAAACTGCTGGATATTATTGATCCTGCTCAAAGGCAGATAGTGGTGCTTTCAGCCGTATCGGGCACAACAAATAGTTTGGTTGAAATAGGGCAGGCGTACCTTGTCGGCGATAAAAATAAGGCTACAGGCCTGATCAATATTTTAAAAGGCAAATACGAGATTTTTATAAAGGAATTATTTGCAAAAAAAGAATACCTGGAACAGGGCAAAGAAGTTATTGACTATCATTTTTCACTGCTCGGCAACCTCGCCAATGACCTGTTTACCACTATCGAAGAAAAAATAATACTGGCGCAGGGCGAGTTGCTGTCAACAACGTTATACCATGTTTACTTAAAAGAAATCGGGGTGCCCTCGGTATTGTTGCCCGCGCTTGATTTTATGAAAATTGATGAGGACAACGAACCTGTAGTTGAGTATATAACCGAACACATTACCCCTTTGCTGGATAAACAGCCCCGGAATAACTTATTTATTACCCAGGGATATATTTGCCGTAATAGCTTTGGCGAAATTGATAATCTGCGCCGGGGCGGCAGCGACTATACGGCATCGCTGATTGGTGCGGGCACCCGCAGTGAAGAAGTACAGATTTGGACAGATATTGACGGCATGCACAATAACGACCCGCGCATAGTTAAGGGCACAAAGCCCATAGCACAGCTATCATTTGATGAAGCTGCCGAGCTTGCTTATTTTGGAGCCAAAATATTGCACCCGCAAAGTGTGTTCCCGGCGCAAAAATATAAAATACCTGTTCGCTTGCTAAATACAATGGACCCGGGGGCGCCTGGTACCCTGATAACCAACACCAGTGAAAAAGACCAGATAAAATCAATTGCCGCCAAGGATGGCATTACTGCCATTAAAATACAATCGAGCCGGATGTTGCTGGCGCATGGTTTTTTGCGCCGGGTGTTCGAGGTATTTGAACGGTATAAAACATCTATTGATATGATTACGACTTCGGAAGTTGCCGTATCGTTAACCATTGATGATACTACACACCTTGATGAGATCAAAACCGAATTGCTGGCTTTCGGCACGGTTGATATTGACCAGGATCAAACTATTATTTGTGTTGTAGGTGATTTTGGCGCCGAAAAGCACGGTTATGCCGCCCGCGTACTGGAGGCGGTAAAACATATACCGATCAGGATGATATCTTATGGCGGCAGCAACCATAATATGTCGATACTGATAAAAACAGTGGATAAAACCGAGATTTTAAGGAGTTTGCATAACAGGCTGTTTTAGCCTCACCTAAACGGCGAAGCCCTCACCCATCCTCGCCAAAGGGTAGGACTTAAAATATTAAGTTTTTAGAACCCTCTCCTTTGGAGAGGGCAGGGTGAGGCGAAACGGAGGCTAACAGGTTATAATTAACATTGAGATAAAAAATAACACATCTGTAATTGTCATAAATAAATTTTAGTATGTCAATGTTTGACGAAGCAATAATAAACCGATTTCAGCAATCAGAAACACCATTCTATTACTACGACCTTAATGTGTTGCGCAAAACATTGGAGGCTTGCAGCAATGCATCGGCAAAGTATGGCTTCCATGTGCATTATGCCATGAAGGCTAATTTTAACCCGAGGGTGCTCAACATGATACAGGCGTATGGCTTTGGGGCCGATTGTGTGAGCGGGAACGAAGTTAAAGCGGCTATCGAACATGGTTTTGGTAAACATAAAGTAGTTTTTGCCGGGGTAGGTAAATCAGACAAGGAAATTAATTTAGCTTTAGATGCGGATATTTTTTGTTTTAATGCCGAATCGGTGCAGGAGCTCTATATCATTAACGACCTTGCGAAAGCTAAAAATAAAACAGCCAACATCGCCATACGCATCAACCCTAATGTAGATGCGCATACCCATCATTTTATAACAACCGGGCTTGATGAAAATAAATTCGGCATCAATAGCTGGCAATTGCCGGAGGTTACTATTGCCTTGCGGGCTTGCGCCAACCTGCAATTTTTAGGGGTACATTTCCATATCGGCTCCCAAATAACAGATATGGAAGTGTATAAAAGCCTATGCATCCGTGTAAACGAGATGCAGGATTGGTTTACAGATCACGGGTTTGAGGTAAAACTGCTAAATACGGGCGGCGGCTTAGGCGTTGATTACCACAACCCCGATACCAATGGCATCAGCGATTTTGAAAGTTATTTTAAGGTTTTTAATGACTTTTTAAAGGTAAGGCCAGGCCAGGAGGTTCATTTTGAACTGGGCCGCGCATTGGTTGCCCAGAGCGCTTCCCTGATTTCCAGGGTGCTGTATGTAAAAAATGGCCTTAAAAAGAATTTCCTGGTTTTAGATGCCGGCATGACTGAGTTGATACGCCCGATGCTTTACCAGGCATATCACCAGATTGAGAATTTAAGCCGGAGGGAGTCGGAAGTCGGAAGTCGGAAGTCGGAAGTCGGAAGTCAGAAATCAGAAATCAGAAACCACTCACCACTCACCACTCACTATGACGTAGTTGGGCCGATATGTGAAAGTACAGATTGTTTCAGGAAAGATGTGGAACTGCCCCAATCCCATCGCGGCGACATGATCGCTATCCGCACAACAGGCGCGTATGGCGAAGTGATGGCCTCGGGTTATAATTTGAGGGATAGGGTAGGGAGCGTTTATTCGGAGTAAAGCGAAAAAGGTGCAATATCTCCGTCCCGATCCGCTTACTCCTCCTTTTTCGGGTGTACTATCACAAAAACATCCTCATTAGCCTTCTTCATCAAATACTTTTCGCGGGCGAATTTTTCGAGCATTTGGGGGTTTGATGTAAGTTCATTAAGGTCTTTACGTACTTTGGTAGTTTCTTTTTGGTAAAAATCGCGCTCCTGTTTTAATTTGCTTACCTGCCGGTGATATTGGTATTGTGAGAACAAATCGTTTTTATCAAAAAACATCATCCATACCAAAAATGCCATGGTGATCAGGAAATACTTGTTTTTGAGAAGATTGAGCAGGCGCCTCATAGTGGTAAAATTGAAATTTCAGTTAAAATTATCCAAAAAACTTAGCCAATGCAAATTTGGTTATAAACTTTTCAACATTTTGGTTGGTGAGTAGTTGATTGGGTGAGCGGTTGATTTGGTTGTTTTTTAACTCAATCAAACTAATCCAACCTAATCAACCATCCACCCAACATCAATCCCTTCTTCCGCCGCGGCCACCGCTTCTGCCACTCATGCCGCTGCTCCCGCCCCTGCTCCTGTTAGGGTTACCAAAACCACGGCCCCGTTGATTTGACTGGGCAGGCCCTTTTTTCTTGCCTTCCTCGTGTTTTGCCACTATGCTTTGCGGGCTCATAGGGTAGGGGTGGCCTTCCTCAACCGGTATCTGTTTCGAAATCAGTTTATGAATATCTTTCAAAAATTCGATTTCTTCCTCATCACAAAAAGAAAGGGCTATACCATTTAAACCGGCACGGCCTGTGCGGCCTATACGGTGTATGTAAGTTTCGGGTATGTTTGGCAGTTCGTAGTTGATAACATGGGTTAATTCATCAATATCTATGCCACGCGCCGCAATATCCGTAGCGATTAATACACGCGTAGTGCGGTTTTTAAAATTACTTAAAGCCCGCTGACGTGCATTTTGCGATTTATTGCCATGTATAGCCTCAGCGGTGATACCAACGCGTACCAGGTCTTTGACCACTTTATCTGCGCCATGCTTGGTGCGTGTAAATACCAGGGCTGTTTTTATCGCCTTATCCTTTAATAAATGGATCAGCAATGCTTTTTTATCATTTTTCTCTACGTAAAACAATGATTGCTGGATAGTATCCGCAGTTGACGATGGCGGGGTAACTTCAACCTTCTCGGGTTTCGTTAAAATGGTATTTGCCAATTGCTGAATTTCATTTGGCATGGTAGCCGAAAAAAACAGGGTTTGCCTTTTAACAGGCACTTTGGCAATAATCTTTTTAACATCATGTACAAAGCCCATATCCAGCATGCGGTCGGCCTCATCAAGTACCAGCATCCTGATATGTTCCAGGTGAACAAAACGCTGGTTAATCAGGTCGAGCAGGCGGCCAGGGGTGGCCACAAGAATATCGACACCCCTTTTTAAGGCATCAGTTTGCGGGTTTTGCGATACGCCGCCATATATAACCAGGTGTTTTAAACCGGTGTGCTTGCCATAAGCGGCAAAGCTTTCATCAATTTGTATGGCCAGTTCGCGGGTTGGGGTTAATATCAGGGCCTTTATGGTTTTTTGCTCTTTGTGCTGTAGCCTGTCCTGGTACAATAGCTGTAGGATAGGGATAGCAAATGCCGCAGTTTTGCCGGTGCCGGTTTGGGCGCAGCCCAGCAGGTCCCTGTTTTGCAATATAATAGGTATGGCTTGTTCCTGTATGGGGGTGGGCGTGGTATAGCCCTCGGTTTTTAAAGCCCTCAATATAGGCTCAATTAAATTTAAGTTTTCGAATGACATGTAATGTGTGTAATGTATTTGCTAACGCGAAGCATAAGCGGGGATCTGAAGTTTTTATCGGTGATCAACCTTAAGCGAACGGGTAATTAT
>DATCES010000230.1:0-2204 GCA_036509935.1 Mucilaginibacter sp. | reverse complement strand
CCCGATTTCCACCATTTCCTCTGCACGGTAAAAATCAAAAGTGCCGCATGAATGCAGTGAAACGTTTATTAAAATATCCGGTGAGTACCGTTCGAGTGTCATTTCGGTAATGTGGTATGCCATTAAACTCAGGGCTTTATTAATCACATTGAAATAGCCGAATTTTTCTTCGCCATTCGAAGGGTGTAAAATATGCAACTGGTGGTAAAAGTCTTTAATCTTTTTCTGATAGCTTGATTGTGTGGCCTCAGTTTCAATTTTTGCAATAACCGGCTTATCTACAGGTATGTCGGCATTTACGTTTACGGCAATCAATATATCATTTGTGGTCCTTTTAACACGATTAATAGGCATGTTATTTATAATCCCGCCATCAATAAGCAAGCCGTGGTCTGTTTTTACAGGTGTAAAAATAGTTGGGATTGCCATTGATGCCCGTATGGCGTCAAATATGCTCCCTGTTGTAAAAACCACTTCTTTTTTATTGACAATATCTGCAGCCACAGCCGCGTAAGGAATCTTTAAGTCTTCAATATTAGCATCGGCAATAAACGTTTTAATGGTATGGAGCAGCTTATCCCCTTTAACCAGGCCATGCGAACTGAAACTAAAATCAACCAGGCTGAAGAGTTTTATTTTATCGAGTGTATAGAGCCAGTGTTTATAGGCTTCCATTTTACCTAAGGCATAAACCCCGCCAACAACCGCGCCCATTGAAGTGCCCGAAACAGATGATATTTTAAATCCGTATTTTTCTAATTCCTCAATAACGCCGATATGGGCTATCCCCCTGGCGCCGCCCCCTGACAATACTAACGCTGCTTTTTGTTTCATTTTACTTTTTATACGTGTTCATTGTGCCCAACGTTGCCGAAAGCGGTTGTGGGCTATTGAACTTCATTATTTTATAACAAAAGGTAGACTTGCCCCGGGGAAATTAGGTTTAAATAATGGAGCCTCTAAAAACCCTCCTTTTCTTCTCCTTTGTCCGAAGGACTTCTTTGTTCATAGAACTCCTTTGGAGAATGAGAGGAATTAAAGGTGAGGCAAAACAAATAAAACGGGTTTTTAGAGGCGCCATAATTTAAAAGTCGCTATTAATAGCCAATCTTATGGTTTAATGGCCGTTAAGGATTTGTAATTTTATTTAATCTATGGTGTTCCCCGGCCCCCAATAATTCCCCGATACAATGATCATATCCAGCAGCCTGATTGAATTATCGTAATAATCAAAATCTTTCATTTTAAAAGCAGTCATATAATCCCATACCTTGTTTAACCAGGCCTGGTTCTTTTTATCAACCATTGCCGATACGGCAAAAGGGGCTATAAAGCTCAATGCTTCAAAATTCCGTCCTTTAATATCATTGCCCGCTAAAGTGTAACCGGCAGAAATATTATAGGTATTATTATTTGTGGTTCCCTTAATCCAGCGGTTAATTTTGTCTGCAATTGCCTTTGACCTTTTATCACCTGTTAACAAATAATCGGTGGCAATACGCCATGGGACACGGCAGGCATTGTAATTATAATACCCATCATATCCCGACTCCAGGTAATGCGGTTGCGCCGGCCTGGCCTTTTTATTTATATTGACGATAAAATCAGGCACAAGCCCCGCATCGGGGCTGTAATTATGTTGCATGTATTCAAAAAGGCTATAATTGGCATCGGTTACTTTTTTCCATCGCATATCCTGCGTGGCGTGGTAAAATGCCTTAAAACTTGCCGGCATAAAATCCGAGGACCTCGTATCAAAATAGTCCTTGCTTTCCGCCTCTATCCCATCGCACAATAAAACCGACCATGTTTGACGGTTGATGTCGAGCTGCATAATATCGGCTATCATATCCTTGCCTGCCTGCAGGTAATTTACCGGGCCTTTGCTGCCCCACTGCTTATCAGCCAGCAACAGCGAGTAAGCAATATCCATATCGCCGTCTGTTGCCGATGTCCCGTCCGAACTTTTGCCGTTTGAATATTGCG
This sequence comes from Mucilaginibacter sp., assembly GCA_036509935.1. Taxonomy (GTDB): domain Bacteria; phylum Bacteroidota; class Bacteroidia; order Sphingobacteriales; family Sphingobacteriaceae; genus Mucilaginibacter. The sequence continues at coordinate 218 of DATCES010000230.1, read as the reverse complement.
CCCATGCCATTAAATATTTACTCCGTTTGTCGGGGTGGGATTTATAGTAACGGAACAAATTATCGTAAGTTGCCTTTGCCGAAGGATCAAATCCGGCCATCAAAGCAACGATGACCATGCCATATCCCTGTCCTTCGGATACGCATTGTTTTTTACCTGTACCTTCAAACCAAACAAAGCTTTCCGGCTTGCCGGGCACATTTTTTATAAACCGTTTT
>DATCES010000229.1:0-5940 GCA_036509935.1 Mucilaginibacter sp. | reverse complement strand
TGTTTTCCCGAAGTTTTGCCAAATGCTCTGTCTTATCAAAAATTACTGGTTTATAATTTTGGTTTTTAATTTCATCAATAACTTCGAGCGCATCGGATTATGCCGATTTGGATCAAATCATGGGTGTTGATTGTTTGTTTTATGCGCTGTAGCACCAGGCTGCCGCCTACAGGAATAATGTATCGGGAGTCGGAGGCTTCTACCCAGCTACAAGATATTTTCCGGCAATATGGATACGGTGAAAGATGCCCTAAATTGCCCCGGATTCCGTATATTTGTGTAAGCCTTTTCAACCTGCTTACCATGTCATCTAAGGCGCAAAACATTGCGTCTTAGAAAAAAATAAAATAAAATCAGGAAATTTTCATGCCTGAAATTTGTTCTTAGTTATTTATTTAGTATATGGGTTTGATATACAGCTTATTGTGTTTTAAGCAGGCCTTTTTTATCACGTCCTAAACGCGTTTAGCCTGCGAATTTGAATTTTTTATCACGCCCTAAACGCGTTTAGCCTGCGGAAACGAAAAAATTATCACGCCCTAAACGCGTTTAGCCTGCGAAATCGGTTTTTTTATCACGCCCTAAACACGTTTAGGGCGTGATAAAATACTTTTTTAAGCCCTGTAAATGTTAAATTGGGCCGAAAAATCCGGTAAAATACAACTGAATCCAGTGGGATCGAGGTTAAGGCAGCTACCTGCAATGCGCAGTCCGTGATTGCTTCTTCGTTCCTCATCGCAATGACATGGTGGATATGATTGGGTAGAAACCTTCTGACAACTACAACATTTCCAACCCTTGCAACCACTCAATAATCAACCTAATAAACCCAATCAACCAACTCCCAAAACTTTTTCACCCAAGCCCTTGAAAATCAAAAAATAAGTCCGTACTTTTGCAATCCCGAAAACCGGGTTAAAAAAGTATATACAAAAAAGGAAAAATGCCTACTATTCAACAATTAGTTAGAAAAGGTAGAGTAGCTATGGTTGACAAGAGTAAGTCGCCAGCGTTGGACAGTTGTCCACAGCGAAGAGGAGTGTGCACCCGCGTGTACACCACTACCCCTAAAAAACCAAACTCAGCAATGCGTAAAGTGGCCCGTGTGCGCCTTACCAACGGAAAAGAAGTTAACGCTTATATCCCTGGCGAAGGCCACAACTTACAGGAACACTCAATTGTTTTGATCCGTGGCGGCCGTGTTAAGGATTTGCCGGGTGTACGTTACCACATTATCCGTGGGGCGTTAGATACATCAGGAGTAGCAGGCCGTAACCAGCGCCGCAGTAAATATGGAACTAAACGCCCTAAACCCGGCCAGGTAGCTGCCGCGGCAAAAGGTGCGCCAGCTAAGAAAAAGAAATAATTAAGGAGGATAGTAACAATGAGAAAGTCAAAACCAAAAAAAAGAATCCTTCTTCCTGATCCAAAATTCAATGATATTTTGGTAACCAGGTTTGTAAATAATATGATGTATGACGGTAAAAAATCTACCGCTTATGCTATTTTCTATAACGCAGTTGAAATTGTTGAAACCAAAACAAAAGAAAACGGGCTGGATACCTGGAAAAAAGCGTTAAACAATGTAATGCCCGCCGTTGAGGTAAAAAGCCGCCGTGTAGGTGGCGCTAACTTCCAGGTGCCTACCGAGGTACGCCCTGAGCGCAAGGTAGCTTTAGGCATGAAATGGCTGATCAGCTATGCCCGCCGCCGTGGTGAAAAAACCATGATGGAGAAATTAGCCGGTGAAATCATTTCAGCTTCCAAAGGTGAAGGCGCCGCAGTGAAAAAGAAAGAAGATACGCACAAAATGGCCGAAGCCAACAAGGCGTTCTCGCACTTTAGGTTTTAATTAAGCGGTTGATTAAGTGAATGGTTGATTGGGTTGATTAAGTTGTGGTGTGAGTTTTAACTCAATCAACTTAATCAACCTAATCAACTAATAACCAAACAAAACATGTCAAGAGATCTTAGATACACAAGAAATATAGGTATTGCCGCCCACATTGATGCCGGTAAAACCACAACGACGGAGCGTATCCTTTACTATTCGGGCTTTAGCCATAAGATAGGCGAGGTGCACGAGGGCGCTGCTACCATGGACTGGATGGCGCAGGAGCAGGAGCGTGGTATTACCATCACTTCGGCTGCTACTACTATCGACTGGAAATACAGGGGACAAAGTTATCATATCAATATTATTGATACACCGGGCCACGTGGACTTTACCGTTGAGGTAAACCGTTCGTTACGTGTGCTTGACGGCTTAGTGTTCCTGTTTTCGGCTGTTGACGGTGTTGAGCCGCAATCGGAAACTAACTGGCGGCTTGCCAATAATTATAACGTTGCCCGCATAGGTTTCGTAAATAAAATGGACCGCTCGGGGGCTGATTTTTTAAATGTTGTAAAACAGGTAAAAACAATGCTGGGCAGCAACGCCGTGCCGTTGCAGTTACCAATTGGCGCCGAAGAGCACTTTACAGGGGTTGTTGACCTGATAAACTGGAAAGGCATTGTTTGGAATGAGCATGATAAAGGGATGACCTTTACCGAAGTGCCTATCCCGGCTGATATGATAGAGGAAGCTACAGAGTGGCGTGAGAAATTGCTGGAATCAGTTGCTGAATATGATGAAGGCCTGATGGAGAAGTTTTTTGACGCGCCTGAAACCATTACCGAACGTGAAGTATTGGATGCATTGCGCCAGGCAGTTTTAGATGGTAAGATAGTACCTATGGTTTGCGGTTCATCGTTCAAAAACAAGGGTGTACAAACCATGCTTGATTATGTGATGGAACTGTTGCCTTCGCCATTGGATAATGAAGGTATTGTTGGCCATAACCCTGATACTGGCGAAGAAATTATTCGCAAGCCTTCAGAAAAAGAGCCATTTGCAGCATTGGCATTTAAAATAGCAACCGATCCGTTTGTGGGCCGTTTGTGCTTTATACGCGTATATTCAGGTAACCTGGAAGCAGGCTCGTATGTGTACAATATGCGGTCGGAAAACAAGGAGCGTATCTCCCGTATCTTCCAGATGCACGCTAATAAGCAAAACCCTATCCCGAATGTTGGGGCGGGGGATATTGCAGCGGTAGTAGGCTTTAAAGATATTAAAACAGGCGATACGCTTTGCGATGAGAAACACCCGATTGTGTTAGAGTCGATGAATTTCCCCGAACCGGTTATAGGTTTAGCCATTGAGCCAAAAACACAGGCTGATGTTGATAAATTAGGGCTGGCCCTGGGTAAGTTATCTGAAGAAGACCCTACCTTCCATGTTAAAACTGACGAAGAAACAGGCCAGACCATTATTTCCGGCATGGGCGAGCTTCACCTGGATATTATCATGGACCGTTTAAAACGCGAGTTTAAGGTTGAAGTTAACCAGGGTGCGCCGCAGGTTGCTTATAAAGAAGCTATAACCGGCAGTACCCAGCACCGCGAACTGTATAAAAAACAAACCGGTGGCCGTGGTAAATTTGCTGATATTCAGATTATTATTTCGCCAAACGATGAAGATAAAACTGGTTTGCAGTTTGTGAATGAAATCAGCGGCGGGTCTATCCCCCGTGAGTTTATCCCATCTGTTGAAAAAGGGTTTGCAGCAGCCATGGCCAATGGCGTATTGGCCGGGTTCCCCTTGCAGGGTATGAAAATCCGGTTGATTGACGGATCCTTCCACGCTGTCGATTCAGATGCTTTATCTTTTGAAATTTGCGCACGTTCGGCTTACCGCGAGGCATTGCCAAAATGTAAACCGGTATTGCTGGAGCCGATAATGAAGATAGAGATACTTACCCCTGAAGAAAACATGGGTGATGTAATTGGTGACATGAACCGCCGCCGCGGCCAGCTTTTAGGTATGGATTCGCGCGCAGGCGCCCAGGTAATTAAAGCTACCGTACCGCTTTCAGAAATGTTTGGCTATGTAACCCAGTTACGTACCATCACTTCGGGCCGTGCAACTTCAACAATGGAGTTTGACCACTATGCTGAAGCGCCGCGCAACGTACAGGAAGAAGTAATCGCCAAAGTAAAAGGTAAAAAAGCTGCTGCTAATGCGTAGTTAGTGAGTAGTTGATTAAGTTGATTAAGTGAGTGGTTTACTTTCTTTTTTAACTTAATCAACCTAATAAACATAATAAACTTAATCAACTAACTCCCCTAACAAATAGCTCTTAGGGCGGTTATAAAAACAAAACAAACATGAGCCAAAGGATCAGAATCAAATTAAAATCGTACGATTACAACCTGGTTGATAAATCAGCCGAAAAGATCGTAAAAACAGTGAAGCCTACGGGCGCTGTAGTAAGCGGGCCGCTTCCCTTACCAACTGAGAAGAAAATTTTTACCGTTTTGCGTTCACCGCACGTGAACAAAAAAGCACGTGAGCAGTTCCAGTTATGCTCTTACAAAAGGCTGTTGGACATCTACAGTTCAAACTCAAAAACTGTTGACGCCCTGATGAAACTTGAATTGCCGAGCGGCGTTGAAGTTGAGATAAAAGTATAACGCCAGCCCCTCCATAGGACTCGTTTGGACTGAAGGGGAGGAGGAATAAATATTAAAAGGCCATTCGTTTTTGCGGGTGGCCTTTTTTGGCCACGCTAAAAGGCATACAAAAATGTCATTGCGGGCAAATAACAGATGTAATATACCTGGTATTACAATTGGAGCGGGCACGCTTAACTGCTATGTCATTGATCGGCACCAAACAGTAAAAGCATAAAAATTTGTCCGATTGTTAATTGCACGCATTCAAATCGCTTTCCTTCAAGCCATCGGGTCAAAGCCCAAAGGATGTTCATCTCGGGCATTGCCTTTATAGTGATATATTATTTGGCCGCTATTGTTAATGTTAACAGCTACTGAATCAACCGGGCCCAATATATTGTTTAAATACCCTGCCGAAAAAGCAGCTATGCCATCCTTTATTTTAACGCAATCGTCCTCATTAAAAATAGTAAGCTCCTTCATGTTTGCTGAATCCAGTTTAACGCAAACCTGGTAGTAGTTTTTATTCATGTACCTGTACACTTTATGATTAATAACCGTTCCTTTAAACTGCAGCTTTCCGAATTCGGCCTTGCGCACCTTTTGCAGCCCGGCCTTGCGTGCAGCATTATAATATTGGGAAACAACCATACTCACTAAAAACAAAGCGAAGATCCCCATTATTATAAAAACTTTCTTATTGTCAATTTCCATTTAGTTGAGAATAAAATCAATTCAAATTATTGAATTATTTCCTGGTTAAAGAAATTGGATAAGCCCCCTACTTAAAATCATCAGCAGTAACGCCGGTGTTTAATTTTACATCGGTTACGTTCATTACAAAGCTTTGGTCCTGGCCGCCGGCTGATACGGTTATGGCTTGCTTATACGGGAACATGATGTTGCCTACCTTACGGTAATCGCTCAGTTCGAGGGTTTGCATAACGGTGTTGTTACCTGTAGTGGTAGTGCTTTCATTTTTCACCAGCAGCTTGCTTTTTACATCGTAATATTCGGTTGATGTTTTGCCGGCTGGGTCGGTAACATCAACCTGGTAAGCATCGGCTCCGTTTACTTTTTGTATGCCTTTTACCGCCAGCTTAAACGCCGGGTTGTTTAAATAATCAAGCTGTTGGGTTAACGAGGTGAATGCCTTTTTCTGCGCTATCTCATCGGCGGTCATATCCCTTTTGTTGCCCATTTGCACCTGGTAGCCTTTGTCACCATCAAATGCGGATTTCATTACCACGTTGCTGCCCATCGTAATGGTGGTGACATCTTTATTTGGGGCAAGTTTTTTTTCAGATACGTTTAATGCCATCCCCTGCATGCTCATACTCAGGGTAGCATCTATCGAAGTAATCTTGCCCAGTTCGGCCGCGCCGCCTGTGGCATCAATATAATTTTTAATAATATCGCTTGCTTTAACATCGGGTATGGCTT
>DATCES010000228.1:0-9325 GCA_036509935.1 Mucilaginibacter sp. | reverse complement strand
GCCCTCCATCCCTTTTTCAACTATCAAAACATTTATGCCGTGGTGCCCTTTTTCGGCATGGGTTTGTGCAATAACCAGGTAGGTAGATGCCGAGCCGCCATTAGTAATCCAGTTTTTAACGCCGTTAAGCAAATAATAGTCCCCCATATCAATAGCTGAAGTACTTTGCGAAGTGGCATCAGAGCCAGCTTCCGGTTCGGATAAGCAAAAGGCCCCTAATTTTTCCCCCTTGGCTAATGGGACAAGGTATTTCTGTTTTTGCGCTTCCGAGCCATATTTTTCAAGGCCATAGCACACTAATGAGTTATTAACGGAAACTATTACCGATGTCGAAGCATCAATTTTTGATAATTCCTCCATTACCAATACGTATGAAATGGAATCCAGCCCGCTGCCGCCATAATCGGGCGAAACCATCATCCCCATAAACCCAAGTCTGCCCATTAGCCGCACCTGTTCTGCCGGGAATTTTTGATGCTCGTCACGTTCAATTACTCCGGGCCTCAGTTCGGTGTGTGCAAAATCACGTGCCGCCTGGCGTATCATTATTTGTTCGTCGGTTAGTTCAAAATACATCGGTTATAAATTTGGATGGTCAAAAATAATATTATGCATGCATAGTAAAAAATATATGCAAAAAAAAGAGAGCTCTTTTGAAGCTCTCTTTCCCCTAATTAATTTAAACTATTGATTAAACCCAAAACAAAGAACAAAAAAACCTCAGCCTGGGTGTCTGAGAGAATTCAAAAACAAAGTTTTTCTATAGGTAGATGATTTATCGTTTTTCATAAATTATGTGCAGGGCCACTAAAACAACAACAAATGTTAAGCCGTGATTTTTTAATATTAAGGATTTAGAAGCGATGGTTATAAAAAAGGATATTTGAATTACATTTTATAGCTGTGCCATCAGCGAATTAAAATTTTGTTTTTATCCTGCTGCAATAAACACAGCGCATAATTTGCCATTACATTGTTTTTTGTCTGCTATTTTATACAAGCCTTGTATTTTATTAGGTACACAGCAATTAAAACCGATGACTAAAAACTTGTTTGCAAACCCGTTATGGTAAGGGCCATTGCTGTTTGCCTGCAAGGATAGCCGCAGAATTGTTACGAAAATTGTTTAAAAAGCGCAGAATATAAAATTATCGCTGGCTAAATACGTTTAGGGCGTGATAAAAAATCAGGTTTCAGAGGCTAAATGCGTTTAGGGCGTGATAAAAACAAGTCTGCAATTTATTTAATGTGCTGTATATCAATTAAATATATGACAAAATTCGAAGAACGGCAACAAAAATACTAAAAAAATAAAAAATATTTTTTTTTGAGAATGCTTCGTCCCAGAAGATTATGCCTTTGGGATTAACTCAAATATAATCAATTTTTTGGGGATTAACAAGGTACCCGCCTGTTCATTGTCCACACCTGAACACATAAAATTTTGAGCGTCCACGCTCACGTGACAGGTGAAGCATACGCTCTTACAAACAAATCCGTTCAAAATCGGGAGCGTTGACGCTCCCAACCAAAGGCATTCAAGTGTGGACAATGAAGGGGCGAGGGGTGTCCTATATAAAACTCAGCGTGCTTATTGAAACTTTACGCCTGAGCCAAATTTAGCTACGCCTGCATTTACGCCAAGTTTTACAGCATTCATTGTTGCCGTGTCTCCTACAACTGTGGGCCCTTGCGGAACCCCGTTCACACCTCGCCGGTCAAATATACCTGCCCATAAATACGGTATTACGCCATTTGCTTTGGCTTGTTGTGCAATATAAGCAATGAAATGCGTCTCAGACTTTATTGATAATATCGAATCGGCCGGATACCCTTTTAATCTCCCAAAGTGAGAATTCGGCGCATATTCGCCCATAAACAATGGAATACCCTTAGCAGCAAATCTTTTTTTCACGGTGCTCATTATAGAATCTGCATAACCTTCTTCAGTCGAAGCTACGCTATTGCGGTTCAAAAACAACGGATTTGTGGTATGAAAGGCTGCTCCCCAAAAATACAACTCTTTACCCCAGCCTGCGTCTTGAGGTGTCGTTGTGTTATCGTTACCACCTAATATGCAAAATTGCGACGGAGTATAATAGTGGAACTCAAGCATCATTTTATGAGGTGTAGGGTCGATAGGTAGTGTCGGTTTTTTATACACATTAGTCGGATCAAGATAAGCGTTAGCAAAATCAATTGATGTAGATGCCTGAATAACTAAAGTACGATAAGTGTTTTTACCACCAGTACTGCGCACGGCATTAATAAATGTTTGGTGATACCGCATTAAGGTAACCCCTGTTGGCACATCGGTCGCGCCAGGTTCATTGCAACTGGCAAACATCAAATGCTCGTCAAAATCGCGCATTGCTGTAGCTATTTGCTCCCAATATGCTCCATGCTTAGCATTAGCGGTATCTTGTAGGGCACCTGTAAGTGTACAATCCGGATCATAATGGATATTAATTGTCACATACATACCATCGTTAATGCCATATTGAACCACCTGGTGAATGCGGGCAAGCCAGGCTGGGTCTATTTGCATCGTTTTCGCGTTGATTAAATGCCCATCGTACTGAATAGGTATCCTTACGGCATTTACACCAGTTGATTTTATCAAATCAAACATTTGCTGGGTAATTGGCGGGTTTCCCCATCCGGTTTCGCCACCCGGGGCTTCCATGGTGTTATAGAAATTCCAACCGTAGGTAATATTTGCAGCTATTTGCGAAGCTGTGCTACCCATGCCAGTTGCATCAGGCGCTATGGCCGATGTATTGTAGGATGGAAAAATAACGGCATCCTGTAACACCGTAATCCGCCTGCTTTGACCGTTAGTTGAATTTACAACTAAAAGCAATGAACGTCTCGCGCCCGACTTATTAACCATACCTGTTAAAGTAATGTTTGCTGCACCGCTACCGCCTGACATTTGGCTTAAATGCAGCCATCCAATACCAGTGGTATCAACACTCCATGCAGCATTACTGGTAAATGCCAAAGCTACGATACCCCCGCCTGCCGGTATGGTATCTGTTTTATTGGAAATTGTAAGTTGCGGGGTTGGTTTATCGTTTTTCTTGCAGGAAACGACAAATAAAATTGCAATAAATATTGCCATTATCTTGTACACCGTCCCTGTTTTCTGTATCATTTTTTTCATGTTCGTTTTGTTTTATCGAAAAAAAGTAATTTTTCAATTGGTTAAAAAGCCCCGCAGCAATATGCTGCCGCGGGGCTATAGCTTATTTAATTTTTACACACCTCAAATTATCAAAAGCGGCATAAAAGCCTGTTGCTGTTGCCGACTTGCTATAGTTATGGATATACACTGTGCACTGAGTATTACCGGTTGGCCCTGTTAAATCGGTAATTTGGGCTATCGAAGCCCCTTTACCTTCGCCGAGCGTAGCATCTGTCGCCCGGAACGATGTCAAAGGAATGGTTACCGTTACCCACCTGTTTGTAGTATATGGCGCCGTGGCGGTTGTAGTTACCTGCCATGGTTCCCACCGGGCTACAAAGCTACCGAACGAACTTAGAATATCAATTGTACCGCCATTCCAGGCTTTTGGGATACTAACTTCAAATTTAAACGCCCAATTACCAGGCGCATCGCTAAGATTGGCTACTGGTACCCACTGTGCGTTATTCATGCGTATTGCATAATTAGAGTACGTATTCCCTTCGCCAGGAGCCATAATACCATTTTTTAACACCATGTATTGGCTTGTATTACCGGGAAAATCAGGATTGTATCCTGGCCATCCGCTACTTGGATCGCCGCTGGTCAGGTTGGCGCCACCCCACCATTGCCAATTAAAATTTCCAGACCATTCCCAATTTGAAATTGACCCTGTACCTATATCGTTCACATTGTAAACAGTGGTTGCAGTACCAAACTTTGTAGTAACAGATACCGGTCCGCTTTGCGTTAATTTAGGTAAAACAAAACCAATAGAACTTCCATTACTGGATGTTACAAATGAAGTAACTGTAGTGCCTGCAAAAGTCAGCGTTTGAATATTTTTAAGATAGGTACCATAAATATGAACAGAATCGCCCATATTGGCATTTTCGTTGGAAACACCGGTAATGGTTGGCGTTGCCACTATTTTAAAAATAGCAGTACTGGTCGTGGTAGTTACTAATACCTGATCGGTGGGTGTTGCCGCCGGCATCAGAAACCCAAGGGAAGTTCCGTCAAGGCTTGAATTAAACGACTTAATTGCAGTTCCCCCATACAAAAAGCTTTTTACCAACACTAAATTTGTTCCATAAAGATAAACCGAATCGCCCGGGTTGGCAAACACATTGGATATAGCTGTAATAGTTGGTAACCCAGGACCCAATTTAAACGAAAACGTTGTTGAGCCTCCTTTTGTTTTATACTGTAAGGTGTAGAGCTTAGTAGTATCAATCGTCGAAAACATGATGGGTGGTATTTGTACCACCGCGCTGTTCGGCGCAAATAAAGCAATGTTAAAGGTTGCGGGAACGCCATCAAAATCAATTTCTGTTGCATTTTGCAAATTCTGCCCGGTTATAGCCACCCAAAATCCTTTTCCGATTATGACAGTATCACTCTTAATATTACCAGTACTCAAAACCACATCGTGAGGTGACGGAGCATATAATCTTACGCTTGTAACAATAGGAGCAAGGCCGCTGTCGTTGTTCTTCTTACAAGCAGGGAATAAAGCCACCATCGCGAAGAGAAGCGGCAATAAACACAAGCGGACAAATAATATCTTTTTCATAATTATATATTTTAATTGTTAAATTAATAATAAGGTACCGGGGGCTGTGCTAATTTCGGGTCGGTAGTTACCTCGGATGCCGGAATTTGCAATGTAAATGCATTGATGGTTGCCGGAAGCGTAGTCACAGTAGCAGTAGTATCAGGTGTGGCTACACGGGTTTTAGGATCATAAGTAAAAGTGTACCGTTTCTGATTATTAATCAGATTAACAGCTTTTGCCGGATTATAATAAGAAAGCCGAACGAGGTCGATCCAATATTGTCCTTCAAAAGCCAGTTCAACCCTTCTTTCCCTAAGTATGGTGTCGGCGGTTAACATCGGGGCAGGATCCACACCGGCCCTTGCACGAACCATGTTAAAATAAGTTAGGGCATCACCATCTGCTGTGGAAGCATTGTTGCCCAAAATAGCTTCGGCATATACCAAATATACATCGGCCAACCTCAAAATTGCATTGTGTTCGGGAGATGACCAAATAGTCATTGTTGGCGCATTGTTATCTTTTTCGTTGCCAACAATGTGTTTTTTCATACATATCCCGCCTGCCGTATAGCCACCATCCGCGGCATCCAATTCCGGATAATAATCTCCGTTGAGCATAATAGTGGCTTTGCGCCGTACGGTGTCTTTAGCGGAGTACATCTGATACAAGTCCCAGGTTATCTGTAAGGCCGTCCATGCACCGTTCTTTTGAGGATTTATATTGTTGCTGGGCGAATAGGTTACCCAGTCGTTGCCAAATCCGTAACCCACGCCTGCAGCCCACTGAAGGGCAAATAATGATTCCGGGTTATCGTTGTTTTGCGTCTTGAAAAGGTCATAATAGCTGTGAAACAGTGCTAACCCACTTTTTTTACACACATTGCCTGCATATTTTTTGGCGCTGTCCAGCAATGCCTGGTTGCGCGAGCCGTTTTGACCCAAACCGGACATTGTTAAATATACTTTGCCCAGCATTCCCTGCGCCGACCAGGTGGTTACCCGACCTGTTTGATCTGTGAGGGGAAGATTTTGCGCTGCATAAGTAAGGTCTTTAGTAATGAATTTATAAACATCCGAAACAACATTACGATTAAGCAAGGGGTTTGTTACCAATTTGGTGTTATCCTCAATAATAGGCACAGCGCCCCAGTAAACCGCCAAATGATAATAAGCTACCGCGCGGATAAACCTTGCTTCGCCAAGTGCTTGATTTCTGTTCGCGGCTGGTATAGCAGCAGAGGCTTGTTGATTTATGGCATTAATAACCATATTGCATTGTGCAATAACATTGTACAGGCCAGTCCAACCACTTGACACAATGCCATTTTGTCCTGTGATTGTACGTGTGTACAACTGCATCATATCGCCATAATATGAGTAAAAGGTCGTTCCGGACAATGCATCGCCGAATGGCAACAAAGCACCATTCTGCCATTGCCACCACGGGGAACCTCCATAAAGGTTCGCCGTAGCCAGCCTTAAATCGGAGGGAGTTTTGTAAAAATTATTAGAACTAATTTGCGAGGTGGACGGGCGGTCCAAAAAACTCTTTTTGCACCCGGCAATTGCTGCTGCCAGTAGCAAAATAATTACAATTTTATTAATTGGTTTCATAAATATCTTTTTTAATCGATGATTATTTATTTGTTAAAGGTTATGTTTGCACCAACAGTAAATACCCGTGGCAGAGGATAATAACCGCTATCCCAACCTGCCTGAAGGGGGTTCCACGAACCAATTTCGGGATCCATGCCCACATATTTTGTGATGGTAAACACATTAGTTACCGTAGCATATACCCGGATTGAATGCACGTATATTTTTGATGAAATATTTTCGGGCAGGTGGTAGCCTAATGTAATGTTTTTGCACTTCAGGAATGAACCATCTTGTACATACAAATTGGAAGAACGGGTGTTATCGTTGGTTTGATCATTTCTCAAGCTTACAATATTTGTATTCGGGTTGGTAACATATACATTGTTAACATCGGATGCAGAGCCATTGGGGTTTACCAAAGCCAAATGCGCGTAATTTGATACCGATGAAAAATAGGCAGTGCTGGCTGTCGGGTTGGTTTGTGTTATAGACATTTGATTGAATATTTTGTTGCCATAGTCGCCACTAAAGAAAAAATTAAGGTCAAAACTTTTGTAAGTAAATGAATTGTTGAAACCATACTGGAATTTCGGGATCGGCGAGCCCAAAAAAGTTTGGTCTTTTGAGTCAATAACACCGTCGCCGTTCAAGTCCTTATACATACGGTCGCCGTACCAAATACCCCCGCCCGACGGAGAAATTGGATAAAGTTGGCCAGCTTGGTTAACCGGCAAGGCATGTGTTTGAAAATCTTTGGGAGTTGCAAACACGCCATCGAATACATAGCCGTAAAATTCGCCAATTGGCTGGCCTACAACCGTTTTTTCGACTACCTCATTATTGGTATAAGATGTTTGGGCTAAGCTGGCGTCTGATCCGCCGTTACCTAAACTGAGCACTTTATTAACATTCCGCGACACTGTAACATCAGTTTTCCATGTAAAATTTTTAGAACTAATATTGGTAGAACTGACCTGGAAGTCGAACCCGGTATTGCGGAGAGAACCGACATTGGCATAAGGCGCCGCCATGGACCCCGGCGAATAGCCGGTGGAAGTACCTGAATATATTGGAAGCGGTTCCGCTAATAAAAGCCCGTTTGTTTCGCGGTCATAAACATCTAACGAAAAACTTAACCGCCCGTTAAAAAACGATCCGTCAAGTCCGGCATTGAAATAATTTGTTTTTTCCCATGTTACGTTGGGGTTTGGCAAATTGCCTTGAAATTGCGCAGTACCTGATAAACCGTTAGCCACTGTTGTAAGCTGGGTTACATAGGTGTTGCCCGGTATGCCCTGGTTGTTGGTAAGGCCATAACCAAGCCTCAGTTTCAATTCACTTATAGCTTTTACATCTTTCAAAAACGCCTCATTATTAATTTTCCAGGCAAATCCCCCTGAATAGGTAGTACCCCAACGACGGTTGCCTGGAAAATTCGAAGAACCATCGTCCCGAAGGTTAGCGGTGATCAGATATTTATCATCCCAGGAAAAATTAACACGGCCGAACCAGGATTCCGATGCAGCACCAAGCCCATTAGCGCCTGAGTTTGTGGGATTGGTAGGATCGCCGGCACTAATGGACTGCACGGTGTTTGAAGGGAAATTTACGCGACCGCCGCCAACATTTTCGAACCAGCTCGACTGCGCTTCATGCCCTGCTAAAGCATTGAGTTTAAATTTATTGAAATTATGGTTATAGGTTGCAAAATTGCGTATTACCGTATAAATGTTCTGGGACATGTTTGAACTCCCACCGTTAATGCCATTAGTAACTTTACCAAAAGTATAAACTGGCGTAAAATTATCCGCGGTACCAAAATCAAAATTACCCGATACTTCAGTACGGAATGACAAGTCTTTAGTAAACTGTATTTCGGCATACGCATTGCCAAACACCTGATTTTTTGTTGAAATGTTTGTTACAAGCTGGGCTATTGCTACAGGGTTTACAATACCAGGCACCCAACCGTCTGTGGTGGTAACACCACCCCAGGAGCCATTGGCGTTTTGTACCGGAACATCGGGTGTAAGGCTTAGCGCCGAGCTTATTACACCATCGGCTGTAGCACTTTGATTTTGATTAATGTGCGCTAATTGAAGGCTGGTTCCAACTTTTAGCCAATCAGTGGTTTTATTGTCCAGGTTCAGCCGTACAGAGGTTCTTGTGAAATCGGACCCAAGAGCTATCCCTTGCTGGTCGAAATAAGAGGCTGACAGTAAATATTGGGTTTTGGGATCGCCACCGCTTATTGTTAGGGTATTGTTATTCATCGGTGCCCTCCGAAATAATTCTTTTTGCCAGTTGGTACCCGTACCTAAATATTGTGGATTGGCAAATTCGGGCCTTGCACCGAAGCCCCAAACTTGCGCCCGGGCATTCATAAAGGTAGCATACTGCTGCAAGTTCATAGTGGGGAGCTCATTTGCTATCTCCTGATCACCAGTATAGAAATCGTAACTTACCGTTGGCGCGCCAATTTTACCTCTTTTGGTGGTAATAACAATAACGCCATTGGTTGCCTGCGAGCCATATATGGCAGTTGCAGATGCATCTTTCAATACATCTATTGACTCGATATCATCAGGATTGATGGCATTTAATGGATTGCCGCCATTGCCAGGGTCGCTTACTGGCGGAATAATAACACCATCTATTACATACAATGGCGAATTAGAACCTGTTATTGACGATATACCACGTATTTGAATAGATACGCCGCCACCGGGTTGCCCCGATATCTGTTGAACCACAACCCCAGCAACTTTTCCCTGTAGGGCCTGGTCAAAAGTAGTTGGTTGTGTTTGGCGCAGGTTGTTCCCCGATATTGAACTTATAGAGCCCGTATTATCTTTTCTTGGTTGCTTAGCATAGCCAATAACAACAAGTTCATTTAACCCGCTGGTGAGAGAGGTCATCCTGACTTCAATATTCGATTGTGAACCAATTACAATTTCCCTGGTTTGAAATCCTAAATAA
>DATCES010000227.1:0-5212 GCA_036509935.1 Mucilaginibacter sp. | reverse complement strand
CCTTGCTTCGGCAATTTCACGGCGTATGGCAGCGTTAATTTGCTTGTTTGTTTTAGCTATTTTTCTTTGTACTTCCTGTTGTTGCTGCTTTAACTGCCCCTCGTGCTTTGACAGGTCGGCTACAACCCGCACCTGGCTGTTTTTTTCCTTTCCCAGCGTTGCTTTCTCTTTTTCCTGATCTAACAGTAAACTGGTTTTTTCCTTTTTATTTTTATCCAGGTCGTTTATCTTAACGTGTAATTCTGTTTGCGTTTCGCGGATGTAACCTGCCTGCCGTTCGCGATAAGTACCTATTTGCTGTAAATATTTTAGACGTTTATAAGCCTGGTTAAAATCTTTTGCAGCAAAAATAAACATCAGCTTATTATAGGCGCTTTGGTTACGGTAAGTAAAAAGCACGATGGCTGCATACTGGTTTTTTAACAGATCTAACTGGTTTTGCAGGTTATGTACAAAATTATTGCTTTCGGAAATCTGGTTATCAAGGTTCCTAACTTCCGAGTTTATATTGTTTATCTTTTCTTCGCGTAGGTTTATCTGTTGTTTTAATAAATTCAATTGTTTTAAAGTAGTTTTTTTGCTGTTTGCTGTTTGTTCATACTCGTGGTTAAGCTGGTCTAACTGCTGCGTTAATATATCCCGCTGGCGCTTTAGGTCGGCGCTGCTTTGGGCATGCACCGAAAATGCCGCAAAAACACAGATCAGGAAAAATAATATTTTTATAAACTTCATTGGCATACGTTGTGTTTTATGTTGCAGAGGTTGTAGCAGTTGAAGAAGCGTTGTAAAAGTTATAGTCGCTAAAGATATTTTACAACAGTTACAACCCCTCCAACTAATTTGCCGGTTTGTACCTCGCCGGAATATTAAAAGGGTAATCCAGTTGCTGGTCAAATTCTGATTTAATATAGTGCAAATTAACCTGTATTTTTTTATCATTTACTAAAGATATAATATCTATTTGGGAAGGAAGTTCCCTGGTGCCTGCCCGGATAAAAGTATTGTTAGTTACCCGTAACGACTGACCTGCATTTTGATTGTTCAGGTTGGTTTGTGCAACGCGCATGCCAGGCCCGATTAGTAGTTTATAAGCCAGCTCCTGCAAATTACCGGTTAATACAATGCTATCCGGGCTGGTTTGCAAATCGGCATTTTCATTTACCAGTTCAGGTATTGCATTCCCAATTAATAATGACTCAATTGTTTTATAATTTACCTGGTTGCCGGCAAATGTATTAATGTAACTAAACGGCTGTCGAATATAAACACTTTCCAGGCGGTCAATTACCTTTATACTATCGGGGGTAATTAATACCCTTGCCGCCTCAATACCGGCAATAGCGGTAACTGATATCCATATTTTGCGGTCCCTTTTTATACGGATATTTAATGTAACATCATTGCTGTTCCCATTAATATCCAGCATGGTGCGCGCTTTACCCGAAAACGAGTTAAACATAGTTTGCCCGGCGCGTATGGCATTCAGTTTCATTAATTTATTATCAACAGGTTTTATTGCACTGTCAATTGCTACCTGTCTCACTACAAGCTGTTTCCTGGCTTTGCACCCAAAAACGAGCGGAAGCAAACATATTACAATTAGCCTTATATAGCGATAGGTTTGAAACCTTTTGCCATATAAAGCTTTATTCAATGTATTTTCTTTCATTTATTTTTCTTTCTAAAATAGGCGATTGATCGCCGTTTGCTTTGGCTTTTTTCCAATTCTCAACAGCCGCATCAATATCACCAAGATAAAACATAATGTCGCCATAGTGTTCAGATTTTACAGCGCTGTTGGTTTTATCGTCCGCCAAAGCTTTTTCAATCCAAAGCTTTGCCCCTGTGTAATCTTTTTGCTTAAATAATATCCACGCATAAGTATCCTCAAATGATGAATTATTGGGCTGTAGTTCATTGGAATGTTTTGACATGGCTGCCGCCTTGTCTAATTGCTCGCCCCTTAACGATAAATAATAGGCATAATTGTTTAAAGTAAATGCGTTGTCCGCATTGTAGGTTAACGCCTTATCATAAGCGTCATCCGAGTTTTTAGTATCTTTTAAATCATGATAACAATCGCCTAATGCTGAATAACTTTGCGAAAGCAGGTCCTTATCCTGAAACTCCAATGACGTTGCGTTTTTAATATCTGCTATGGCTTTATGGTAATCTTTTTTCTGTAGCCAGGCAACCCCAACCAGGTAGTTCATCCATGCCTGGTTAGGGAAAAATGATAACGAGGTTTCGCCATCCTTAATAGCTCCGTCCAAATCGTTATCGCCTAATTCAATCCTAACTAATTGCTCCTGTACATCATATACCTGGTTGTTTAGCTCCACTGATTTCTGGTACATGGCTTTAGCGTCTTTCATCCGTTCATTTTGCAGCAGCATATCACCATATACAGCGTAAGCCTTAGCATCCCCGGGATGGGCAAGGGTAAGTATCCTGCTTAACTCAAGCGCGCTTGCTTTGGCATTTGGATCGGGGAATTTTGGCAGGTAGCCGCCAATAATTTTTATTTCCTGGTCAATATCTACATCCGGTATGGCAAATGCCAGGGTAAGCTCATTAAAACAGGCTTCATAGTCGTTTTTATCGCGGTAAATATCAGCAAGTGCCAGGTGCACCACCCCATTATTTTTTTCAATCTTTTCCGCTGTCTGCAACACTTTCAGCGCCTTGTCGCTTAGTTCATTTGCATTGTAAAGTTCGGCAAGGAATAAGTAATATTTTATTTTCGCCGGGTTATCTTTTATCATTTGCTCAAGCTGCCGGGCGGCCAGATCAACCTTGCCCTGTTTAAGATAAACTTTTTGCCTGTTGGCAAGTAAATCGTCAGATGGGCCTGTCAATTGCTCCAGCTTATCATAAACCTGTAACGTTTCATCATATTTTTTTTGATAGAAACAAGCATTTGCCTCATCGAAATAATAATCCGGCTTATCAGGATTGATCCGTATTAGTTCATTAAATACATTTTCGAGCTTACCAAAGTCGTTGGTTTTTTCGTAACAATCAGCCAACGAAACCCAATACCATTCATTGTCAGGGTTAACTGCTACAGCTTTTTCTAGCAGCGCCCTTGCGCCATCGAAATCATTTGCCAACTTTTTAATATTCGCAAGCTCGTACAATGAAGCATCATTATCAGGATCAATTTGTATTACCTTATCAAAAAATTGGGCGGCGAGGCTATTGTTTTCAATTGTTTTTTCGCGAATGGCCGAAAAGAAAAGCTGTCTCACCATCGCGCTATCGGCATCAGTCGTGGGTTTACCGGCAGGGGCTGCCACCGCCTTGCCCTGATTTTTGTTTTGTGAAAAAACAGCAGCGGGGGGAATCAAGAACCAGGAGACAAGAATCAAGACAGGAAATATAGGGCTACGCAGAGTCAGGAACCAAGAGCCAGGAGCCAAGACAGGAAACATACGAGGTACTCCTATCTTGTCGTTCCTTATCCCGTATATAAATCTTTTATCTTTCATATCATCCCTTCTTTCCCTGCTTCTAAACTAATATTGTCATTAGTCATTTCCCATCTGCGATTTTATTTTTCTATCTTGATTCCTGGCTCTAAAAATCTTGCTTCTTTCTGTTCCCCTACCCTACCCCTGTATGTCCATAACCGCCAGCGCCCCTGGTAGTTTCGTTTAATATTTCAACCTGGTCCCAATTTACGTTTTCGTGCCGGGCAATTATCATTTGAGCTATCCTGTCGCCGGTATTGATCTCAAACACCTTGTCGGAGAAATTGATCAGCAGCACTTTAATTTCACCGCGGTAATCTGCATCAATTGTACCAGGCGAATTAACAATCCCTATCCCATGTTTAAATGCCAGGCCGCTCCGCGGGCGTATCTGCGCTTCAAAACCTTCGGGTAATTCAATTTGCAAACCGGTAGGGATTAACTTACGCTCCATTGGATTAAGCTGCATAGTTCCTTCAATATCTGCACGGAGGTCCATACCGGCCGCGTGTTGGGTTTCATAAGCGGGTAAAGCGTTTTTCGATTTGTTGATAATCCTTATTTTCATTGCCTGCTAAGTATAGCTTTTAAATCCTTGCCTTCAAAATAAACTGCAGCCAATATAAAAAATAATAAAAGTAAATTCCCCGCAAATATATTCCGGTTAAAAATGTAGAACGATAAGTAAACGATTAAAATGGATGAAACAATATAGGAAATGTTCTTTTTCAGGTTATATGGTATCGGATAATTTTTCTGTCCCCAAACGTATGACAGCACCATCATAGTGGCATAAGCGATAAGCGATACCCAGGCCGACGCCATATAGCTGTATTTAGGTATAAAAAGCACATTTAGCGCGATGGTAAGAATAGCGCCGATACCCGAAATGTATAAACCATACTTGGTTTGATCGGAGAGTTTATACCACACAGACAAATTCATGTAAATGCCCAGGCTTACATAGCCGAAAACTAAAGGGGGTATTACGCCTAAACCGGTCCAGTATAAGGCGGTTTGTTTAGCGTCATGTCCCTTGATAAAATATTTTAATATCTCGATATTGGCTATTAACGCAATAAAGATCACGCAAACTGTTATTACAAAATAATCCATAATACGTGCATAAGTTTGTCCGGAGTTTTTGTTTTTAGCATGGCTGAAAAAGAAAGGTTCGGCACCCAGCCGGAATGCCTGTATAAATATGCTGAGGAACAACGCTATTTTATAGCAAGCGCCATATATCCCTACCTGTTGGGCGCTGATGCTTTGCTTTAGCAGCTTGCCCAAAAACAGCTTGTCGGAATTCTCGTTTATAATAAACGAAATATTGGCCACGAGCACCGGCCAACTGTATGAAAACATTTCGGACAACATTTTGGCATCAAAATCAAACCTGATTTTTAATAATTCGGGTAGTAAAATCAACAATGTTAACGCACTTGATATAAGGTTCGATAAAAAAACATAGCATACCCAACCTTTTATATACCACCCATTTATCCACCCCGCACCCGGCAATTGATGTCGAATCCAAAACGGCAGGCCCCAGATAAAAATAAGGTTGAAGGCTATAAAAATTATAACATTTATAAACTTAATAATGCTGTACCTGCCTGGTTTGCCCTCGGCACGCAATTTGGCGAACGGAATAACACACCAGGCATCAATAATTAATATTAATATAAAATAAAGTACATAGGTTGTAAAATCATGGTGCGATGAACTTTTGCCAACCT
>DATCES010000226.1:0-4521 GCA_036509935.1 Mucilaginibacter sp. | reverse complement strand
AGGCAAGGCTCACCAGTTCATAAGGCGTAGTTTTCCCGGTTTCGATATGGGTGACGTGTTCGGCCTGGTACGGCGTTAATGGTTTGGTGTGATGACAGGCACAACACAGCAGCAAAAACAGGACGTAAAATACAGAACGGATATTCATGATATACTGTTTTTACAAACAGGCGGCCTCAGCAATGGTTTCAAAATAACCGGAAAGATTATTGGTTTAGCTCCCATCCTGGCGAGAATTAAGAGCTGAAAAAGCGTTAGCCTTCCCCTGCCCCGCTGATTGCCAATATGCCCAATTGACATTGGTACCCATCTGCTTTTTAAAACCAAAATGTATGCTTAAAACACAATTTGCATAGTTCATTACCTGTCAGCGGCGCACGGGAAGCCTTTACCCTGCAGGCTTGCGCGGCATTCTCGCGCGGGGGGAGGTACATTGGGTTCTACTTCAATATATTCTGCTCTGCCCATTCCAGATTTTGTTTCATCAAATAATTTTTCCATTTTTTTTTAAATTATTGTTGCTATTTAAATCTTCAAGTCTATTGACCTCAACCTCCAAGGGTGACATCCTGATCATTGTACCAATTCAGCGCTTTATAAAAATGATCGGGCTTAAAATTCGGCCAATAGTCATCCAA
Source organism: Mucilaginibacter sp. (assembly GCA_036509935.1). Classification (GTDB taxonomy): domain Bacteria; phylum Bacteroidota; class Bacteroidia; order Sphingobacteriales; family Sphingobacteriaceae; genus Mucilaginibacter. The sequence continues at coordinate 3,883 of DATCES010000226.1, read as the reverse complement.
CACATAGAAATCCGAATAAATAGATTGCACTGGAAGGAAACCACTTAAACGTCTTCTGCCACCCCACCGTATAATCAGATCTATTCTTGAAACATCAAAAGATCTAATATGACTCGTGATATTTTTCTGAGTAGAGTCAGCTAATTTCAAATAGTTTAAGTCCCACTCCCAACCATAATTAACTAAAAAATTAACTTTAATTCCTCCTTTACCAAAGATCTGCCTTGTGGTATATTTGTACAATTCTTTTGGGAACATAGGAGATTCAAAATCACCAATAACCAACAATTCTGCGTCTTCCATAGATAATATATTTACTGCATTTACGCAGGCGCTAGTGAAGGCTTTTGTTTGTTTTGTCGGTCTTTTCGTGTTATCAGTAGTAAACCCGTAATACGTTAATTCCTTAATGCCTGCCTCTTTGCATAATTTAAAAAGTATTAAGCCCGGATCTATACCATATTCATAACCTTTTTCTTTTGTCATTTTATTGGCTTCCGCCCATCTTCTGTTTCCATCAGGAATTATTCCAATATGTTTCGGTACTCTTTTCTTATTTAATTGTTTTTCCATAATGTTATAAATATAATGCCTAAACAGTCACAAATAATTTACTTCACATCCCCGGATTTTTAAAGCATTTTCATGTCTTTTGGCTACTTCTTCCCAGTTTGCGACGTTCCAAGGTACAGAAATAATTAAGCCACATAAACAGATGCCCTTTGCATTTCCGCAGCTAACTTGTGCAGCGCACCCTCTATTTTTTTTGCCTGGTTTAATGAAGGGTGTTTTACTCCCGATGCATACTGGCGTAATAAACCGGGGTGGATATCTGCATGTTTTGCAACTTTGCTGATATTTAAAAAATCAAATTGCTGGAAAAGGGCATAAACATCATACCTGATGTCAAATACAATACTTTCAGGATCAACACCCTCAAAATTCTTTAACAGCCCTTTTAAATTTAATTCGAGTTCATTCAAATTACCGGCTTCTTCGATGATAAGGTTATCGTTATAATTTACCCTTCCCCAAATTCCGCTTTCACCTTTTTCGATGATGAGTTCAATGTTCTGTATGTCCATTGCATTAGTTTTTTACTCTTTAGTTTTGCTTATAGCCTTTAAGAGTTCATTTATAGTTTTAAATTTTTAAGCTCTTCACGCAAGCATACGGTTGTTTTACTAAAACAACGGCGAAAGGTGAGGGGCTTATTTTAACCCCGCCTGTTTTAAAATCGCGTTTAGTGTCCCTTTTGGAATATCCCCCTTATGAACCGGGACGGTTACTTTTCCTGGTTTGTTAGAATTTACCATTTGCAAATGACTGCCTTTCTGTTCTTTTTCCATCCAACCATCGTCCTTCAGCAATTTAAGTAATTCCTTAACTTTCATTATTTAAAGGTAGCATTTTTGCTACCAAACTCCAAATTTATTTTCAAAATAGGGTTTGATTGGTTTACCGCGCCGAAGAAATATTTATTCAAGCGCCTCCAACTATGCAGGGATTGACCAGATTATTGATGTGGATTGTTTGTTTTTTTAGTGTAATTGCTACAGGCATAGTCGTCCGAAGTCACAGACTGCGGGCAACGGCGTTTATATTATACCAGTGCAGGCCCTTATTGGCCATCTATATTTAATGGTTGATCGTTCTGTGGGAAGATGCGGATGGTTTTGATATATCTTGTTTCATAATAGGGCGTGTGAAAGTCAGTTTCAACAACGCCCCGATTTTTACTTGAGGTGGAGTGCATGAACCGGAGGGGTTCGCCAGGGGTGGAGGAAATGATGCCAATATGCCCTACAATGCGGCGCGAACTATCTAAACCGGTAAAAAGGATAAGGTCGCCCGGTTTGGCCTGTTTCAGCGGGATGGGACGTTGAACCGGTGTGAAATCAACCGAAGTGCGGGGTACTGCAATGCCGAAATGATTAAAGACGTAAGTAACAAAACCTGAACAATCCAAGCCCTGCTGCGGATCGGCAGAATCATATTTATAGGTTGTACCGGCGAGCGAACAGGCAAGGGTCACCAGTTCATACGGCGTAGTTTTACCGGTTTCGATATGGGTGATGTGTTCGGCCTGGTACGGCGTTAATGGTTTAGTGTGATGACAGGCACAACACAGCAGCAAAAACAGAACGTAAAATACAGAACGGATCTTCATGGTATACTGTTTTTACAAACAGGCGGCCCCGGCAATGGTTTCAACATAACCGGAAAGATTATTGGTTTAGGCAGCCTGGTATTGTAGTCGTAGACTACAGGCATAGTCGTCCGTAGACAGTACCTACGGACAGCAGGGTCAAATATTCCTGAACTATTTATTTAAAATGTTTAAAAAATTTGCTATTGTAAGATTTTCTTACCATTTTTGTATAAAATTCATACATCATGGTAAAGATAGAGAATCATATTGTCGAGGATGCTATTCTTCAAGAGATCGAGAAGCTTAAGGGTTTGTCAAGTGTGGATGCAAAAGCAGAAATTAACAAAGAGTGTAAACCTGGTATTATCGGTGTCCGAAGCCAGATTTTGGTTGACATAATGGGTAAGCTGGAGGAATCTTTAGGTATTACCATTCCAAACAACTGCTATATCTTCCGTGATAGTGATGGAATTAGAGAATTAACAATCAGAGAAGCTGCTGAAAAACTTATTAAAATCGCTAAAAATGCAAAACAATAATTTAAACTCTGAAAGAGAACAAATTGCGACCCGTATCAAAGATGCGCGTATAATGGCTGGCTTGTCACAAGCTCAAGCTGCGGAAAAATTAAAGCTGCAACGTCCGGCGATCTCGGAAATTGAATCCGGAAAAAGAAAGGTGAGTGCCGAAGAGATTATTCAGCTTGCTGAACTGTATAGAGTTGATACCTCATGGCTACTTCTTAAAAATGAAGAAAAAATGCCTGAGCAAGTATTATTCGCGGCAAGAGAATTAAGTAAACTCAAGCCGGAAGAGATGAATAAGGTTATCGACATTATAAAAATGCTACCTAAAAAATAATTTTCCGCCTAATGAATACATTACTCATCCAAGCGATAAAGAAGGCCGGTCAGATAAGGACGAAACTCAAACTTGATATGTTCGAGCCCGCCAATATTTTTGATATCTGTGCTGATTTAGGGGTTTCTGTACGTTTCATAGATGTTAGCATGGAGGGTATGTATGTTAATCAGGAAAATGCGGCTATTCCGACAATTCTGCTATCAAGCCTTAGACCAATGCCGAGGAGGGTTTTTACCTGTGCCCATGAGCTTGGCCATCACATTTTTGGACATGGGTCGAAGATTGATGGCCTTACAGAAGAAGGCGCAAGCGCCAACATTTATGATAATGATGAATACCTTGTCGATGCATTCGCTGGTGCGTTTTTAATGCCCATTGCTGGTGTTGAGGCAGAATTCTCAAAACGAAACTTGGAACCGAAAAATGCATCGCCTATTCAGTTCTATATTATATCGTCGATTTTTGGCACAGGTTATTCAACGCTAATTACACATTGCAGGGTAAATAGATTAATCAACGAACTCAAAGCCACATCACTTCTAAAACAAACGCCGGCAAAGTTGTTGCAACAGATTATCGGAACCGTGTGGGAAAAGTCGCACTTTAAAATCATAGACAACCAAACACAATTATCTGTCATTGATTTAGAGGTCGGCAATTATTTGTTTTTACCTGAAGATGTTAATACTGAAGGCAAACATTTACGCAAAATAAGAAAAACCGATTTCGGCAATCTTTTTATTGCTGAACATCCTGGAATAACGCGTGCGATTACTATTGCCACAGGTTATTTTATAAGAATTCAAAACGCGGGATATACGGGCCTCGCAGAATACCGTCATTTAGAAAATAATATTGAATAACTAT
>DATCES010000225.1:0-3038 GCA_036509935.1 Mucilaginibacter sp. | reverse complement strand
TCGCTTTGGTTTACCAGTAATGCTGCTTTCAGTTGTTCCACTTCCTGCTGGGCCTTTACTATTGTTCCATAGCGTAATTCGGCAACTTTGCCGTAATCGCCGGCGCGTTCGGCCTGTTCGGCTTCGAGTTTATAGTTTTCTATCAATTCAACTTTCAGGTTTATGCCATCAACCAGGTCTTTTTCCTCCTGCCATTTGGCTCGCAGCGAATCGCGGTCAGCAGATAAATTGGCTATTTCCTCGCTCAGTTCTTTTACTTTTTGGGTATCCTTTTCGCGTTTAATAGCCTCACGTTCAATCTCCAATTGCATAATCCGGCGTTCCAGTTCGTCAACCACTTCAGGCACGGAGTCCATCTCCAAACGTAATTTGGATGCGGCCTCATCCATCAGGTCAATCGCCTTGTCCGGCAAAAACCTGTCCGAAATATAGCGTTGCGACATTTCAACAGCGGCGATGATGGCTTCATCTTTTATGCGCACCTTGTGGTGTGTTTCGTAACGTTCCTTTAAGCCGCGCAAAATAGAAATGGCATCAGCGGTATCCGGCTCATCCACTACCACCATCTGGAAACGGCGCTCTAAAGCCTTATCCTTTTCCATGTATTTCTGGTACTCATTCAATGTGGTAGCTCCAATTGCCCTCAGCTCGCCGCGTGCAAGGGCCGGTTTTAAAATATTTGCGGCATCCATGGCGCCTTCGCCGCCGCCTGCGCCAACGAGGGTGTGTATCTCGTCAATAAACAAAATAATATCGCCGTCACTTTGGGTAACTTCCTTAATTACGGCTTTTAACCGTTCCTCAAACTCGCCTTTGTATTTTGCGCCCGCTATCAGTGCGCCCATATCAAGGGAATAAACGGTTTTGGTTTTAAGGCTTTCGGGCACATCGCCTTTTATGATACGGAAAGCTATGCCTTCGGCAATAGCGGTTTTACCTACGCCGGGCTCACCAACCAGTATCGGGTTGTTTTTGGTACGGCGGGACAATATCTGTATTACGCGCCTGATCTCTTCGTCGCGGCCAATTACGGGATCAAGTTTGCCCGATCCGGCGTATTCGTTCAAATTACGGGCATATTTATTTAAGGCATTATAGGTGGCTTCGGCGTTCTGATCAGTCACCTTGCTGTCGCCCCGCAAACTTGTAATAGCTTTTTTCAGGTCCTTTTCGTTTACACCGTAATCTTTTAAGGCACTGCCGGTTTTATCATTAACAGCTAAAATACCGAGCAAAATATGCTCCACGGATACAAATTCATCCTTAAACTCTTTTAGGTATGCACCCGCTTTCTGCAATACGGAATTTGAACCTGATGACAAATAAACTTCACTTCCGCTCACTTTGGGGAACGAACTGATCTGCTGGTCCAGCGTTTCGTTTAAACGGTTAATGTTGACGTTTAATTTTTTTAATAAATAAGTGATTACATTTTCATCAACCAGCAACAAACCTTTAAGCAGGTGTGCCGGTTCAATGGCCTGTTGCTGGTTGCCGGTAGCTATCTCCGAAGCCTTTTGCACGGCCTCCTGTGCTTTTATGGTAAAATTGTTAAAGTTCATGGTAAATTGTTTATGCTTATGCTGACCGGGCGGACAGGTTGGATCAAGTTGATTACTTTACCTTCAAAAAGTCAACCGCACATTCAACATCAACACTCAACCGCCCGCTCCATCAACAAACAATAGTATCAAAACACCTGCCACTAAGTTGTACATGTTAAAATGTCGTTATAAAATAAATTTAAAGGTTACTTTGTCATAGCATTTATCAGGGGAAAACTCCGTGTTTTTGATACTGGATAGAAAGGGTCAGACTTAGGTTAAACAAACACAGGTTAAACAAATTTACCGATAGGCATTTATAAAAAAACCAATAAAACAACTGCCATAATGACGCTGTTTGTTTTTGCATTTTCGTTCTATCTCATTTTCTGCGGTATGTATTCCGGCCTTATTGCCACACCGCAATGGCGAAATGCCCTTTTAAATTCCTGATGCTGATGTTTTAACAAAAGCGATGTGCCTTTATCGAATCCAAAAGCTGTTTTATAATTTAGGTGCGTTTACCTTTTGCCTTTCAGCTTTCACCTCCTTTTACTACATTTGCCGTCCGTTAAACAATAAAAATGAGCAAAGCGATTATCAAAACTGAAAAGGGCGACATGACTGTCGAATTTTATGATAAGGATGCCCCAAACACTGTAGCTAATTTTAAAAAACTGGCTTCATCCGGGTTCTATAACAATGTGACCTTTCACCGGGTTATCCCTAATTTTATGATCCAGGGCGGCGACCCTACCGGCACAGGCGCAGGTGGTCCGGGTTATAAAATCGACTGTGAACTAACCGGCGAAAACCAATACCATGATCGTGGTGTACTTTCAATGGCCCATGCAGGCCGCAATACAGGTGGTTCACAATTCTTCATCTGCCATAGCCGTGCAAATACCGCGCATTTAGACAGGAACCACACCGTATTTGGTAAAGTGGTTGAAAACGTTGACGTGGTTGACGCGATAAGACAAGGCGATAAAATTTTAGGGATAGAATTGATAGAGGAGTGAGTGGTGAGTTGTGAATGGTGAGTAGTTTATGCAAACACCCACTCACTATTCACAACTGACCACTCACCATTCACCACTCACAAACATGAAAGCATGAACTTACTGGGAATAGTAGCTGTTTCGGGAAAACCGGGATTATGGAAAGCCTTAGCGCAAAATAAAACGGGCTATATATTAGAGAGCCTTGACGAGCATAAAACCAAACTGGTTGCAAATGTATCTACAGCTAAAATAGCGGGCCTGCACGAAATTACACTTTTTGGCATGGATGGTGATATTAAACTGACTGATGTTTTTGCAAGGATGAAAAGCGCAGCAACCATGCCGGATGCAAAGGCGGATGGTAAAAAGCTAAGGGAGTTTTTCAGGGAAGTAGCGCCGGATCATGACGAAGAAAAAGTTTATGCTTCGGATATGAAGAAAGTGATTGTTTGGTATCAAATCCTAAAAAATATTCCATTATTTAATGAGG
>DATCES010000224.1:0-4200 GCA_036509935.1 Mucilaginibacter sp. | reverse complement strand
CAACTTTTCGAGCCGGTGATATTTAATCGCACCTTTGTGGCCCTGACGCTCGGGAAAGTAAGAATACGTTTATACCCAATCGTCGTTGCATTGGCTATTTCTTTCCAATTACCATCAACCAGGGCTTCAACCGTAAATGCTTTCACCCGTTGCCCCAACCGGATATATTCCTGTACCAGAAAACGGTTGAACGTAGTTGGCTTGCCCAAATCGATGGTGAGCGAAGCTGTTTTTACATTATCGTCTGTTGCCCAATAAGTGTCTTTATTATTATCAACAGCTTTGTCAGCGCCAAATTCTTTACTGTTGCCACGAATATTGGAAGCAGTTGCTTTCTTCATTTTAGCCAGGTTTACAGCAAACGCCTCCTTAACTGCTTTGCCGAATTCCAAAGCTACTTTTTCGTCTCTTTTATTGATCAAACCATCAGGCATGATTGGGAAGTTGAGCAGCAAAGTAGCATTACGGCCAACAGAGTGATAATAAGTATCCATTAACTGAGGTAACGTTTTTACCTTACTGTCTTCGCCGGGGTGATAAAACCATTCCGGCCTGATGGATGTATTTACTTCAGCAGCAACCCATGCATTACCGTTTTCCAAACCATAATGTAACATGTTCCAGGTTACTTCGCCTGTCGAATTAAGTAAGCTCCAATTGGTTTCGCCCACAAAACCTGCTTCAGTTCCTACCCAGCGAAGATCGCCCCTGTCGCCGCCGTCGTTCCAGATTACACAATCCGGCTGTAGTTTATGAATAAGCGCATAAGTATTCTTCCAGTCATAGTAAGTAGTCCGATCGATTTTACGGGTTTCGTTAGCGCCGCCGTAGTAGCCCGAGCCTCCGTTAGCGCCGTCAAACCATACTTCAAAAATGGGACCATAATTAGTCAATAATTCAGTGAGCTGATTCCTGAAATAAGTAATGTATTCTGGCTTACCATAGTCAGCACTGTTTCTGTCCCAGGGCGATAAATAAATGCCTAATTTCAAACCATACTCTTTGCAGGCATCGGCCATTTCCCGCACCACATCACCTTCACCATTTTTCCAGGGCGCATTTTTAACCGAATACGCTGTGTATTTTGAAGGCCAGAGGCAAAAACCACAGTGATGTTTGGCTGTGATGATGATCCCTTTCATGCCCGCCGCCTTGCAGGTGCGTGCCCATTGCCGGCAATCCAATCCTTTCGGATTGAACATTTTTATATCTTCATTACCATATCCCCATGATTGGTCAGTATAAGTATTTAATGAAAAATGCACAAACGCATAGGATTCCATTTGTTGCCAACGCATTTGATTTTCTGTCGGCACCGGGCCAAATGGTTTAGGTGCGCTCGTTTGCGCGTTACAAAAAACTGCCGGGAATAACGAAAAAACAATTCCCCAAAAAAAATTTCTATTTATAAAATTCATATTTATTACTCTTTTACTTTAATCTCCTGCTTTAATTGCCTTTGGTTGCGAAAAATCACTATTGGGGTATTTTTCCCAATAACCGTGTTCCTGGCTTCCAGCAGCTCCTTAAGATTGTTAACTCGTTTGTTATTAAAAGCCAGTATTACATCGTTGGCCTGAAGGAATTCTGATGCCACCGATCCCCTGGCAACCGATATCACCAATACCCCTCGTATCGCATCCATGCCTGTTGCAGATTGTTCTCCAAGTGTGCTCAGGTTTTTAAGCCTGGCACCCATAAAATCAATTATTTCATCTTTGTCTTTCTGCGGGACCTGGCTAACTGTCGGAAAGAGTGGTTTTTTGGCGATGGCCTTCAGCCGCCCGGAAATAACACCGAAACTATCCATAGCAAAGTTTTTGAAACCTACGGAAAACGCAGATGCTCCCTCTTTCACGCGAAAATCTCCTTTTTCAGGATTTTCAAAAGCTACGGAGCCATACACAGAATGACTGTCGGTTCCGCGAAACCTGGCTTCATCCAGCGAAGCAGAGTCGGGAAAGGCGTTATAGTCAACTTCTTTTCCCCAATCAGAAATCCCGATAGGCAAATATCCTGCCCCAACAATATTATTGCGAAATATATCCCCGCTGTTCTTAAACCACACATGCGGGTGAAAAGTGCTATTGACCATGATATTGTTTTCGACGATACGGTTTACACCCTCCCGTAGCTTAATACCCCCGTTTAAACAGAGATTGCTGTAAATTATATAGTTACTTGACCCATCGTCCAGATCAATATCCCACCCATGGTCGCAGCGAAAGCGGTTATAACGCAAAATAATGGGGCTTACGACATCGAGAAGGGCCAATCCGTGGTTTGCGCCAACAATTGAATCAAGTTTCTTTTTATCCGCTTGCCAGTAACGGTCGCGGCCCCAGGAGTTAAAAGAACCGTGGTCTCCGGTTTCCTTTACGGTATTAAAAACATCGTTATATTCAATAATATGTCCACCCCATGTCCCTTCATTTACGTTTATCCCTGCACGCGGAACATCGTAAATAGTATTGTGGCTGACCGTAATATTTTGGCACATGGACAGTTGCACGCCAGTCGATTGCTTTTCCACGTAACCGAGCTCAAACATCAGGTTATCATACACTTTACAGTCTTTCGGGTAGTTGTTTGTTTTCGGCCCGGGTGTAAGGTCCATTTGCGCCAACGGTACGTGTTGGTAGTATTCAAAACTTGGTGAACGTACTGCATCCGGGTCGCCGACAAAACAGATGCCACTGGCACCTATCTCCGAAATCTGGCAGCCCGACACTTCACAGTCCCGGTTGAATTTACTGAAAAAAACAGCGTTACCGCCCAAATCATGCAGGGTGCAATTTTTGAGGCGGCAACGTACTGCGCCTTCGTACAATATCGCCCCGCCCCGGTAAATCGTCCAGTCGCTGCGTAGCAAGGGTTCCCTGTTTTGCATAAAGGTGCGTACGGTTTCCGTTAATATAAGATCAGAGATAATAATATTTTTAACCGGCTTTTCTTCAGTGCCCCTGAATTCAAATAAATGGGCCAACTGTGGCGTTTCAAACTTTGCAGTCTTCAGATCGAGCCCAGCGGGCGGAAAATAATATAAGGTTTTCTTTTGCTTATTGTAATACCATTCGTTTGCCGTATCAAGTTCTTCAAAAATATTTTCCACATAACGATATTTTTCATGCATGCCCATAGGCCGGTTATTTTGCCAGCCCCCTTCGAGGGTAGGTAGGCCACTGCTGTCTTTCCCCGTAATAACGTAATGCAAATCGCCCCATTTGGCACTATGCAGTGCATGCACATATCCACCTGCGGGCGACTTCCACCTCGCAGCCCGTTCTTTGCTTATAGCATCGGCCGAGGTACCACCAAGAATCTGTGCCGAAGGGTTATAGTTCGGATAGCGGGCCATCCGTTGCAATTTTCCGTTAACAAGCAATGCATCGAAAACAAGGCCCTGGGCAATTTCAGCTTGCCAAATGCCATTTTTATATTCCTTCCAGTTCAACTTTCCAAGTGAAGTGCCACCACTTATTATGGCCTTCTCATGGTCAACACTCGTCAAAGTCAGTGGTCCTTCGTCTTTCCTGGAGTCGGCAGAAGTAAACACTATGGAATTGCTTAAGTAATAAGTGCCCCCGTAAAGTCGTATGAAAACTGCGCCCGAAACTTTCCGCGCAGTTCTCAATGCACGGTTTATGGAAGCAAATGGTTTGCTTTTTGTCCCGGGGTTAATATCACTACCTTTGGTGGAAACATATAAATTTGTTTGCCCATAGCCCCCCCCTGGCCATAGGAACATGACAAATAAAACAACCGATATGATCGAGTTCTTAATTTCTTGCATATAAAAAACTGCTCGTTATTTCACTTCAATAAATTCCGGTTCGTAAGGTGCAACAGAAAAATTGCCGTTGTAATCTTTATCAAAAAGAATGCTTCGCGATTCCCCTTTTATTTGTATTTCTTTTGGTTCACCTGTTACGTTCAGGTATAAAAAATGATTCTTGTCAATTTGCCTGGCCATGACACCGTTGGGTACCTGGGGCCCTTTTTTAATACCCAGTTCATTTATCAGTTCATCAAGCAATGGGTTTAGTACCTCGCCACTGGCAGGCAATCCGATATAAATTGCCCTGCCTTTGCCGTATTTGTTGGAGGTTATGATTGGGTAATCCTTATCAATACTTGTAATGGCCCCAATAACCTCCGCGCCTTTTGGTTCCATTATATCAAACCGCGTTGATTCTGTAT
>DATCES010000223.1:0-5080 GCA_036509935.1 Mucilaginibacter sp. | reverse complement strand
TGATCGTTTATTTTACCCTCGTAACCAATCAAAATAAAGAATAGATCCACGGAATCGCTTAATTCACCAGAAGATAGCGGCCAACCGTTTCTTTTATTGACCCCTTTTACCTTAATTTTCAAACTGGTTCCGTCTTCCTTTTTTATTAATATATCAACGCCCTTTTTATTACCCAAAGTAAGATACGCATCCAATCCTTTCCGATAAAGCATCGACATCACAAAAAATTCCGATGCAAGATTGGTATTATATTTTTCTTCCATTACACAATTAAAAGTCCTCCCTACCGGGCAGGATTTAGGTGGGGCTGTTATTTATCACTCAGCATTATCGGGTTGCCTTTATTACCGCCAATAATTATTATTTTGGCATTGGGCGATAATGCAATCTCCTTTTGGGCCAATATGGCCTGGTACTCCAACTGCTGGGAAGTTAAGCCTGTTGAAAGTATTTTCTGGTAGTCGGCAATACCTTGCGCTTCAACGCGTTTACGGTCGGCTTCCTGGCGCTCTTTCTGTAATACAAACTGCATTTTCTGTGCATCCTGTTCGGCATTGATCTTTGATTCGATACTTGCTTTTACTGATGACGGGAGTGATATATTGCGCACCAATATTTGCTGTACCTCAAGGCCGTTTTTTGCAAAATTCTGAGTAATGGTTTGGTTTATCTTCGCCTGGAATTCTTCCCTTTTTGTTGAATAAAGGTCAACAGCCTGGTAATTAACCGCATTGTCACGTATGGCGGTGCGGGTAACAGGTCGTACAATTTTATTTTCATAATCCACACCGATGTTTTGCAGGATGAAAGGGGCTTTTGCGGGATTTAACCGGTACAATACCGAAAGATCAATTGTTACCTCCAGCCCGTCGGATGAAAGTACGCGAATGGCATCATCCCCCTGTACCTGGCCCTCGCTGTCTTTGGCGCTCATGGTGTAGTTTTCTGTCTGGATGCTGAAAGTGGTAACATCAACCAAAGGGTTTATTACATGCAGGCCGCTTTCAAGCACGTTGTCCTGCACCTTGCCGAAAAGCACCTGTACGCCAGCTTTACCGGGCTCGATGATTTTAAAGGCTGAAAGGGATATTCCTAAAACGATAATTATAATTCCTACGGTATTTATGATACCGGCAAAATGGCTGCCTGGTTCGGGCGAGCGTTTGAGCACTATACCCACGATGAGTACAATGACACCTAAAACGACAATAAGCATAATGTTGGGGATTAAGGTTTTTTGAATGTTTTTTTTATTTCTTTTAAGATCCTTATCTTAAGCACGATAAATATAGTCAAAAATACTAAAGCACCAAATAAGTATCCGTATTGCTTTTGCACAATGCCATATTGGTAACCGGTAATAATGCATATAAAAATGCCAACTGAATACAATACGTTGGGTATCGCCTTTTTCCACATGGCCTAATAAACGTTAAGTGATGGGTCTATCTCATCGGCCCAGGCCAATATACCGCCTTTAAGGTTATAAAGGTTAGTAAAGCCTTGTTGTTCCAACTGCATTATGGCGGCGGCGCTGCGTTTGCCGCTGCGGCACATTATCACAACCGGTTTGGTTTTATCAATTTTTTCAGACTCAATTAAAATGCCGCTTAAGGGGATCAGCAAGCCGCCCAGGTTCGACATTTCATATTCAAAATCCTCCCTGACATCAATTAATTGAAAATCAACAGCATTATCTTTTTTTTCTTTTAGCTCCTGTACGCTTACTTCTTTCATGTTTAAAATAAAATTATTGTCAAAGGTAATTTTCTATCTCAAATATTTACGTCTATATTTTGTAACAATCAATAACTAAGTGCGTTTTATAAGTGTTTAAACGTTTTAATAATTATTAATGAAGAAAATCAACCGCTTTTTTTGGTTCTGTTCGGGAGCCCATATAGGTACTTTAAAAAAATACCCAATTGAACATAACAAATATGTGGGTATTGGCGCCACGATTTTTTTCACTGCGTTATTCGCCTCGCTATCTGGTGGTTATGCCATGTATTTTGTTTTTAGCGGCAACGCATTCGCGGTAGGGTTTGCTATTTTATTCGGGTTGATATGGGGTACGGCCATCTTTAATATGGATCGCTATATTGTATCCAGCATTGATAAACAGGGCACTACCAACCAACAGATATTACAGGCCTCCCCACGTATTTTACTGGCTATAATGATCGGGATTGTTATTTCCCGGCCATTGGAACTCAAGATATTTGATAAAGAAATACGCCAGAAATTAAAAACCGCCTATTTAAAAGGACAGCACAGTAAGATAGACACGCTTCAAAAAACCTATGCCGAAAAATACGCGATGGAACTTGGAAAAAATAATGATCTTAAAAAAGAAAAAGATTCGCTCGAAAGGGATATTAACCGCTCGCGTTACCAGTTGAACCAGGAAGTTTTTGGCGATAAAACAAACCAAACATCGGGGATTATTGGCTATGGCACTTATGCCAAACAAAAACAAGAGGTGCTACAGGAAAAAGAGGGCCGCTTAAAAACAGTTACCGGGGACCAGGAAAAAATGGATCAATACCTGGGCGAACGCAAGGATTATGAAGGTGTTAACGCCATCCGGCTGTTTAACGACCACCAGCTCGACAGCCTTTCAAATCTGGCCGGCTTTTCGGACCGTAACTGGGCGCTCGGGCAGTTAGCCTATAACGAAAACGGCACCCGCGACCTGGATACCTATCTTGCAGAATCGTTTATCAGTTTCTTGTTTATTTTGTTTGAGTGTTTGCCGGTATTTGTAAAACTGATGTCGCCCAAAGGCCCTTATGATGTGGCTATTTCTAAGCTATCAGAGGCCGATATTCATTATGCGGAAAGGGACAAGGAGCGGAATATACAGGTAACCGACAGCGTTTACGACCATCACCTTGACCGCGAAATTGAAAAGCATAAAAAGATAATTTCGGCACAATCTGACTATGATATTGAAAGGCATAGCTATGATTAGAATTGATTGGACAAAGGTTAGCAGGATTAGTAGATTGCCAATGTTTTTCGAACGGCTATGCCATAATCCCTTCTGCCAAAATAATTACCTTATTATTTGATGCTTCTACCACGCCGCCTTTTATGAAAAAAACCTCTTCTTTCGCCGATCCGTCGCGTACAGTTACCTTGCCATCTTCCAGTGTGGAAATGATAGGCGCGTGGTGGTTTAATATCTCAAAAAAACCCAAAGTTCCAGGCAGGGTTACTGATGTGGCCTCGCCTTCGTAAATTTTTTTATCAGGGGTAAGGATTTCTAATGTCATGTTTTTGATGTGCGTATATGCAGATATGCGTATGAGCAGATGTTTTTAATGGTGGACATGAGAATTGCAAATTTCTTCGTTGCACATCCGCACATCCCCGCATCTGCCCATCTACGCGTTCGCTTCCGCCAACAGTTTCTTGCCTTTTTCTATTGCTTCTTCAATGCCGCCTACCAGGTTGAATGCCGCTTCGGGATATTCATCCACTTCGCCGTCCAGTATCATGTTAAAACCTTTTATAGTATCTTTAATGTCAACCAGTACGCCTTTTAAACCAGTAAACTGCTCGGCAACATGGAACGGCTGCGACAGGAAACGCTGTACACGGCGTGCACGCGACACAACCAATTTATCTTCTTCGGATAATTCGTCCATACCAAGAATGGCGATAATATCCTGCAACTCTTTATAGCGCTGTAATGTTTCTTTAACGCGCTGGGCGGTATTGTAATGCTCGTCACCTAAAATAGCCGGGCTTAGGATACGCGAGGTTGAATCTAACGGGTCAACCGCCGGGTAGATACCCAGTTCGGCAATTTTACGTGATAATACAGTTGTAGCATCAAGGTGGGCAAAGGTAGTAGCCGGCGCCGGGTCGGTCAAGTCATCTGCAGGCACATAAACCGCCTGGACTGAAGTGATGGAACCGCGTTTGGTTGAAGTGATACGTTCCTGCATGGTGCCCATTTCGGTGGCCAGTGTTGGCTGGTAACCAACCGCCGATGGCATACGGCCAAGCAACGCCGATACTTCGGAACCTGCCTGTGTAAACCTGAAGATGTTATCGATAAAGAATAATATATCGCGGCCTTTTCCTTCGGCATCGCCATCGCGGAAATATTCGGCAATGGTTAATCCTGAAAGCGCAACGCGTGCACGTGCGCCCGGGGGCTCGTTCATTTGCCCGAAAACGAAGGTTGCTTTTGAATCTTTTAATGCTTCGGGATCAACTTTGGATAAGTCCCAGCCGCCTTCTTCCATCGAATGCATAAATTCGTCACCATATTTTATAATGCCCGATTCAAGCATTTCGCGCAGCAGGTCATTCCCTTCGCGGGTGCGTTCGCCCACACCGGCAAATACGGATAAACCTGAATATGCTTTTGCGATGTTGTTGATCAGTTCCTGTATCAATACGGTTTTACCAACGCCGGCACCGCCGAACAAACCGATCTTGCCCCCTTTACTGTAAGGCTCCAACAGGTCGATAACTTTAATGCCTGTAAAAAGCACTTCAGTTTCAGTGGAAAGGTCCTCAAATCTTGGGGGGTTACCGTGTATCGGGCGGCCATTGCTATTATCCAGGTTTACAATACCGTCAATTGCATCACCAACCACGTTAAATACGCGGCCTTTAATATTATCGCCGACAGGCATTTTAATGGCCGATTCCAGGTCAAGCACTTTCATGCCGCGCAATAAACCATCGGTTGAATCCATCGCTATTGCGCGCACCCGGTCTTCACCCAAATGCTGCTGAACTTCTAAAATAACCTTTTGGCCGTTTTCTTTTGTGATCTCTAATGCATCATAAATCCGGGGAAGGTGGGCGTTGTCAGCAAAGCTTACATCAACAACCGGACCGATGATCCTTGATATTTTTCCAATGTTTGGCATATATAACCTGGTAATTTAATGTATTTTAAACGAAATAAAGGGCATTATAAAGCCGCCCAGCATTTCGAGGCGCAAAGATAAGATTTATAAGTAAATATTAAAATAGGGCGTGAAGAATTTTTGTTGGTTGCTGGAGCCTCTGGATAATAAGTCACGCGGCTAATTAAGCGGACAAGAATGTATCA
>DATCES010000222.1:0-2881 GCA_036509935.1 Mucilaginibacter sp. | reverse complement strand
CCAGACTGCCGAATTTGTGCAGGAGCACGGTTTCCTTGATTTTATAGTCGACCGCCGGGAAATGAAGGAAAAACTAACATCATTTTTGAAAATGATGGGGAATTAGGTGAAGTCGTTATGCGATTTCTTAATTTCAGCCAAATCGTACTTTGCGATTAAATCGCCATTTTTGTTTCCGTTTTTATCTTTTTGACAATAATTATGTTTGTCCCTTTCTTTATTTAAAGCATCATGTAACACGCCCTTTATTTTTTTGGCCCTTTATTTGTATATTTGAGTAATATTTAGGGGTCATGCGCACATTAAACGTTTCTATATCCGAAATTGAGTACAATAAATTTGGCCTACAAAAGGACAAACTGACCTTTACAGATTTTGTTGACATTGTTAGCAAGGAATTGACACGGCAAAATTTGAATAAGTGCCAGGAACTTGCTGAGAAATATGGGCTTTCGAAAATGACAATGGAGGAAATAACAAATGAAGTAAAAGCGGTTAGACAAAATGCAAAAAATCGTAATTGATACGAACGTAATTGTATCATCAATTATCCAACGAGGTTTTCCATATAAAATCGTAAATGAACTTTTTATTGAAGACAAAATTCAATTATGTGTTTCGGACGAATTAATGGCAGAATATTATGAAGTTTTATCAAGACCTAAATTTGCAAAGTTTCATGACTTTTTCACCCGTGCCGAAGCACTGCTCGTTGACATAGAAGACAAAGCGACAAAATTTGTTCCAACCATAAAACTCGACCTTATTTCTGACGCAGACGACAATATGATTTTAGAACTTGCCGACAAATGCCTGGCCGACTTCGTAATTACCGGCAACTCAACTGATTTTACTTTTCCAACTTACAGGCAGACCAAAATTGTAACACCAAAGGAATATTGGACCGACTATCAACCTGATTAGAAATGCACTATTTATATGTCATTGATAATTAAAAACACCAATCTTATTGTCATCCTGAACGGAGTAAACTGCCCTTACGCGTTAACCAAACAAAATTCGCGCACTTTGGCCACTACATAATCCACTTCTTCTTTGGTATTGTATTTTGAAAATGAAAACCTTACAGACGGACGTGATGGGTTTGCGCCTATGGCAGTAAGCACATGCGAGCCAATATTAGTACCCGAGCTACAGGCGCTTCCCCCGGATGCCGAGATCCCTGCTATATCCAGGTTAAATAACAACATATCAGCCATTTCCATTTCGGGGAAGGAAACGTTTAATACGGTGTATAAACTTTTATCAGCATCAGTTTCGCCGTTAAAGCTTATGCCGGGTACTTTGTCGAGAAGCTGACCTGTCATATAGGTTTTTAGCCCATGGATATATTGTTGATGCTGATCCATTCCGGAGTATGCAATTTCGAGGGCTTTTGCCAAACCTGCAATACCATAAAGGTTTTCGGTCCCCCCCCGCATATTGCGTTCCTGTGACCCGCCGTATATCATTGGCTTTATTTTTACCTTATGGTGAACATGCAAAAACCCTACGCCCTTTGGCCCGTGTAATTTATGGGCCGCACATACCAAAAAGTGTATTTTAAGTTTGCTTAAATCGTGTGCGTAATGGCCGACAGTTTGAACAGTATCGCAATGAAAAATGGCGTTATATTGTTCGCAAAGGTCGCCAACTATGCCGATGTCCGTTAATGTCCCTATCTCATTATTACCATGCATTAAAGATACAAAACTGCGCGGGTTATTTTGCAATAACGTTTCCAGGTGGCGGTAATCAATATTGCCTTTGCCGTCAACATCAACAAAGCTAAGTTTTACAATGCCCGATTTTTGCATCGCCTCCAATGTATGGATAACCGCATGGTGCTCTATCCGGCTTGTGATGGCATGTTGTATCTGATTGTCAACAATCCCGCAGCGTATGGCAGTGTTATCAGCCTCTGTGCCGCCGCTTGTAAAAAATATTTCGGCAGGCGAGGTATGCAATAAGCCGGCGATAGTTTTACGGGCTTTTTCTATCAAGGCCCTTGATTCCCTACCATGCGCGTGAATTGACGATGGATTGCCATAATTGGCCTCCATAACAGTGTACATCCGTGCCAGCACTTCAGGGTCGAGCGGTGTGGTGGCGGCATTATCAAAATAAACACGCATATTAATGAGTGAATTGTTGAATTAGTGAATTAGTGATTTATTTAGTCCGAAAGTCGGAAAAGTCCGAAAGTCCGGAAGATTTATTCCCGTGAATTATGTCACGTTCTAAGTTCAATAATAGTCTTTCCGGCTTTTTAGCTGTAGATTCTTTCGGACTTTTCCGACTTTCGGACTTTCCGGACTATTTTAAAATCTCTTTTATATCGGCAATTATTTTATTGGCTAAACTATTTGCCACAGTTTCTGAATTGCCTTCTGCGTAAATACGAATAATAGGTTCAGTATTTGACTTACGCAAATGTACCCATTCTTTGTCAAATTCTATTTTCAAGCCATCGATAGTAGTATGGGGCTGCTTTTTATATTTCTCTTCAACCTTGAGTAAAAGGGCATCAATATCCATTTCGGGGGTTAATGTTATTTTATTTTTTGATATAAAATAGCCCGGATATGTACTCCTTAGGTTTGAAATAGTTTTACCATATTTTGCGAGGTGGGTTAAAAATAAGGCAATGCCAACTAAAGCATCCCTTCCATAGTGTAATTCCGGGTAAATCACTCCGCCATTCCCTTCACCGCCTATCACCGCGCCAACTTCCTTCATCTTGTTCACCACGTTAACCTCGCCTACTGCCGCCGCATAGTATTCGCCGCCTGCTTCCACGGTAACGTCGCGCAAAGCGCGGGTTGATGACAAATTGGATACTGTATTGCCTTTGTTATGCTGTAAAACATAATCGGCAACC
>DATCES010000221.1:0-5272 GCA_036509935.1 Mucilaginibacter sp. | reverse complement strand
CTGGTAAACATCTTCTTCGCTTACATTACCCAATATGTAAGCTATCTGTGTATCCGAAAAGCCTTTTTGTTTTAAAGTAAACAGAAACTCTTCGGGGATATTATTTAACGAATAACGGCGCAATTCGTTTTCCAGGTTTACCACTTCCATTATCTGGTTTAAAAACCAGCGGTCAATTTTTGTCGCCTTTCTAACTGATTCTATTGGCACGCCTAAGCTTAAGGCATCATAAATATGGAACAACCTGTCCCAGCTTGGATGCTCAAGGCTGTGCATAATTTCTTCCAGGTTGTGGCTTTGGCGGCCATCGGCGCCCAAACCGGCGCGGCCAATTTCCAAACTCTGACAGGCCTTTTGCAGCGCTTCAATAAAGCTCCTGCCAATGCCCATCACCTCGCCTACCGATTTCATTTGCAGGCCCAGCTCGCGGTTGGCGCCTTTAAATTTATCAAAGTTCCAGCGCGGTATTTTTACAATCACGTAATCAAGGGTCGGCTCAAAATAAGCCGACGTGGTTTTGGTGATCTGGTTTTCTATTTCGTCAAGATTATAGCCTATTGCCAGTTTGGCTGCAATTTTGGCTATAGGGTACCCAGTTGCTTTTGAGGCCAGCGCCGATGAGCGCGAAACGCGGGGGTTAATCTCGATAGCGATAATAGCTTCATCGGCAGGGTTTACCGAAAATTGCACATTGCAGCCGCCTGCAAAATTGCCGATGGCGCGCATCATGCGGATGGCCTGGTTGCGCATATCCTGGTAGCAGCGGTCGCTGAGCGTCATGGCCGGGGCAACGGTTATCGAGTCGCCGGTATGGATGCCCATCGGGTCAAAGTTTTCAATGGAGCAGATGATGATCACATTATCATTGCTATCGCGCAGCAGCTCCAGCTCAAATTCTTTCCAGCCGATAACAGCCTGTTCCACCAAAACCTCGTGTGTTGGCGATGCCTGCAGGCCTTTGCTTAAAGCAGCGTCGAAGTCTTCTTTTTTATGTACAAAACCACCGCCCGAACCGCCAAGCGTATAACTCGGGCGTATTACCAGCGGGAAACCTATTTCCTGCGCGGCTTCTTTACCCTCTAAAAACGAATTGGCAATTTTTGAGGTGGCAACGCCAACACCAATATCCACCATCAGCTGGCGGAAGGCTTCACGGTTTTCTGTTTTTTCAATCGCGGCAACATCCACACCCACTACCCTGATATTATATTTTTCCCATATACCGCGTTCTTCAGCCTCTTTACAAAGGTTTAAAGCGGTTTGGCCGCCCATGGTTGGCAGCACAGCGTCAATTTTTTGCTCCTTTAAAATGCTTTCAATACTCTCGCAGGTTAGCGGCAGCAGGTAAACATGGTCGGCAATAACCTTATCGGTCATAATGGTAGCTGGATTGCTGTTTATGATGGATACTGAAATGCCTTCCTCTTTTAAAGAAAGCGCGGCTTGCGAGCCGGCGTAGTCAAATTCGCAGGCCTGGCCTATAATAATAGGGCCTGAACCAATAATTAATACAGATTTAATGGACGTATCTATGGGCATGGGCTTTTTTTATTCAAAGAAAGCTGCCAGGTGCGGAAATGCCGGCGTAAAAATTTCCGAAATTGTTTCCGCAATCCGGTATCTTCTTGTCGGGGTGCAAAGATACATTTTGTAAGGTGAATTGGTGTATTTTTTTTTAAATCAGGGTGTGAGGGGTGAGTAATGTATTACGCTAAGCTATTTTCCGTTTCAGCAGGGTCTGTCGCAGAGGCCCCTGCGTCCTCCAGGCATATTGGGGCGCAAAAGCGTATTTGAAGTATCGGGAAAATGATTTAGTTCCATTTTATATAAATTGTGGTTAAGTATTATCATCGGTCGACCCACCAATCAAAATTGGCAGCATCTCTCGGATGGTCAAATATATGATCAAGCTTTCTAGCCAGGAATCGCCTTAGATTTTTGTTTTGTTCTCGAAGCTCATTGCAATATATTGCAAGATATTCTTTCAGACGGTAATGAAGCACCGTTCTGTAAATCATAATTTGCTGTCCATTGGAATGAGATTTGATAAATTGAGATTCTGTCATCATTTTTGGGTGAAAATGATTGGCACTAATAATCCAATTCCCTTTTGTCCTTGCTTCGTGCATCAATCCGCATCGCACATCTTGGTAAAACGACTCCGCATTATAAGGGGTATTGGCATTTTTCTTGCCCTGAATTGTTGGGTCAGTTGTCCAAAAATGGCCTTTGAAAATTTGTTCACTGCTTAAGAACTCGACAAATAATTTTTTACTGTTATTGTAAATAAATTTTGGTGATCCTTTGGGCGCATCATGTTCAAATATCAGTCCCTTTCTCATGCTTGCAAAAGCCTCGATCAAAGCACATTGTATAGTAACGATTGTAAAACCTTCCCCTTTTATAGTATCTATTTTGATTAATTGTTCGATCGGATTGAAGAATTTGTTTAAAAAGCGGTTCCGAAATAATTCAATGGCAACTTCCCAATTTCGGTCGAGTGTATATTGCTGATTTAAAACCAATCGCAATTTCGCCCATTCAGATTGTTCTTTCTTTTCTTTGTCCATGATGTTTACTATAGTTTAAATTGGTCCCAGAACTCAGGATGTAAAAAAATGAAATAATTCTCCGAATCGGGCGCGAGGCCGCGCAGGCCCAAAGAGGTGGCGCACTCGTGCCCCGCTGACAGGCAGCGAACTTTGTTGTTTTGTCATATAATACCCCCGATGGTTTAAAATTACATTAATTAGTCCTGCAATTCAAACCCGGGTCAACGCGGCATGATGGGTTACCTGTCAGCGGGGCACGAGTACGCGGCCACGCAGCCCTTTGCTGCATACGCGTCAGGGTTGGAATTCTAATAAAAAAAAGATGGAAAATAATGCAAATCCATTTCATAATTACCGTCACTATTTTCAATATATGAAACTTGCAAATATGGTCTACCCCTTTGATACGACTTTAAAGATGAATAAAAGGAATACCCCCTCCCAATTAGTATATTTTTTTCATTAAAAGTATCATTTTTGTTAGTCTTGAAGCTTATTTTATCAAACAATGATAATATCTGAGCAACTTGTTTTTCACATTTTGATATTTCATTTCTCAAATAATTACTGCTTATGGCTAAATTATAAAATGAACCATCGGGCTTAAAATGGATAAATAAAGAGTTTGGATTGCCCAAGAAGGTCATCAATTTATTTTGTTCAAACTTGACAGATAAAGAGGCCATTTTGGAAGTGTCCGATTCCCAATAGTCATAAAAGTTCTCCGTTCTATTAAAAATTCTCCTTATGTCAAATTTTTCAGGACTAACCGGAACTCCGAAGTAAAGCTCATTTATATAATTTCTAGCATTTGACATTTGCCCAGAAGACACTGGGATATTAAAACATGTGCCTAGTAACACAAGCCAAATACAATAATTAAAAGATTTTTTCATATCAAAATAGGTAAACAATCAAAATTTCACTATCTGCCTATGCCAGATTAAAACTCCTTTTTTATTAATATATCCATAAATTTTTAAGTTACCACTTGTTTGTTCTACATATGCAAGGCCATGATTAAAAAACCCAGCAAATGTAAAATTGGGATTAATAGCCAAATTTCCAAAAATATCTATATATCCCCATTGATCATTGATTTTGACTGCTGCAAGTCCCTCTGAAAACGAAACGGCGTCATCATATTTAAATATTTCATTTACCGCCACACCAAAAGGTGATGTTAAATCTGGCTTTATAAATCCCCATTTTGCGCTATCTCCTATCATATGTTTTACTAGTAATAATATATAGGCCTTGCTACCATTTGAAGAAGCATTATTTTTATCAATAACATAGGAAGCCCGTTTACAACCTATAAAATAACCTATAGTTTTTCCGGTGGAATCAACGTAACTATATCCTCCTCCTAAAAATTCTTGTTTTTTGTCGTTTTCACAAATAGCATAGCCAGAACTGAAATACGAAATACGGTCAGCATTAACACTAAATAGAATTTGATTTTGGGGATTTATAATTAAGCCTTTTGAATCATAGTTATAAAATTTGTTAGTATCCTTTTTGGGGGAGTAGATATATACCTTTTGCAAAGTTTTGTATTCTAAAAAAACGGAAGCTTTTTTTTCTTTTCCCGAAAAATAATTTGCATAATCATATGTTGGTTTGATTACCCATTTACCAGTAGTATCTATATACCCATATTTAGGAACTGTTATTACCCTTTTCCCTGCACTCCTAAAACCAAACAAAGTATCTACTGGTTCATCATAAGTTAATTTACCATTTAAAAGCGATACAGGGGCTAAACCGCCAGAAAAAACACCCGCTGAACTAAATTGGGGGTTTATAACAATATTACCATCCTGGTTGATATAACCATATCCTTTACCATTTTGATAAAATACAGCTAAGCCTCTGACAAAAAAAAACTCAATAGTAATTCCATATGGAAAGACAGTATCATGCGGGGTTTTTAAAAACTTTTTGAAAACCGAATGAATAGAATCCATAGTTTTTAACTCCTCGTATGTATAATCCTTTTGTGGGATGCTATTTGTCCCATACAAAATATGGTGAATTATTGAAAACCGCGGTTTAATCACCCACTCTCCTGTTTTATTAATATATCCATAATTCGAGTCAACTACTGCAACAGCCAGCCCTTTATGAAAAATGGTTACATAATCAAAGAT
The DNA here is from genome assembly GCA_036509935.1 of Mucilaginibacter sp. Classification (GTDB taxonomy): domain Bacteria; phylum Bacteroidota; class Bacteroidia; order Sphingobacteriales; family Sphingobacteriaceae; genus Mucilaginibacter. Next base: position 567 of record DATCES010000221.1, on the reverse strand, counting down.
GGGCTTAATTTTAATAGCCCCGGTTGAATCAATGAAACCCATTTTTCCATTTACCACAATTGGAAAAAGTGTTATATCATCGGGCTTGGTTTGTTTACAGCTAAATTCTGACATAAGCGTTATGCCAAACAGCAAAAAATAAAGTGTTTTCATCGTTTTAAAATTAAATTAAAAGTAGTAAGATAAATCTAAATACCATATATTGGTATCACTCTAACTTCTGCTATCGCAATTTCATTAGCTTTAGAAATTCCAACAAAAGGCCTGTTTAATTATTAAATTAAATGAGGTAGCTTTATTTCACACTTACTTAATTCTTTTCTTTAAACAACTGTGGACTAAGCGTGAATTACAAAGTGAATTACAATGAATTACAACAAATTGAAACTAAGGCTTGTCTATATGAACATCGTATGTCTTGCCATCTTCACCTTCTACATGCGCATTTCCTTCGTCGTCAAGGTCGGCAGCTGATATATGATCTTCGTCTAAATAGCCGTCATTGGGAAAGTCAATTTGAATGACTTGACCCTCCTCAACTTCTACATCTAAGCTATATGTTGCGGA
>DATCES010000220.1:0-9495 GCA_036509935.1 Mucilaginibacter sp. | reverse complement strand
ATTTTGGTTTAAGTTTAAGTTGCCAATAAGCCTTTACTGGTTCAATGGTATCTATTATCCCCAATAAATACAGTAACGGGGAATCTTTGCTATTCACTTTTTTATGGTCAATTAGATTTTCCAAGCCATACTCCCGGTATTTCTCAAAGTCCTTTTCTTTTGGGAACCATATGTTGTGTGTGGCTATCGTCGCGGCTGCAAAAGCATAGTCATCATCAAGGCTATCGTGCCATTCCAGTGAGTTATCCCCTTGCTCCTTTTGAACTATTCTATTCTTTACCAAACGATCATACAAGAGTATGCCGGCATGGATACCGTGATCGGTTGCGCCCTGTTCATGCCGATATAAAAAATATTGTTCACAGACATTTAATAGCGATGCAGGCACATTCTTAACCTGCAAAGAAAATAGATCATGCTCAATGTTCAAATGCTTCTTCAGTATTTTAATATCTTTAGCAATTTCTAATAAATCCTTGTTTTTCTCCTGGTGAAAGGCTGCATCATGTGATAGACAAACCAAGAACCAGATAAATGGGAAAAAGTCGTATTGTTTATTAACTGTTGATGGGAAAAAGATAAGATTTTTAAATTCCGTGTTATTCAATAAAATCACTCCGAGAAAGAATAATGATACTGTATGGTCGGCGCGGGGAACGTCAAAATCATCAACGTCAAAAGCTTTTATTACACTTTCCTTGCCACCTTCTTTAAAGTAATCTTTTATAAAAGCGAGAGACGATTTTGTTGTAACAAAGAGCTTATCATTTAACCTATTATTAGGAATTACCGAGTAGTAATTCCATTGATCTTCTTTGATGTAATATTCATAAAGGCTATTCATGTGGGTAATTAGATTGGTTTATAGAATGAATGTAATGAATTTTTTATGCAATGCGTAAAAAACTCCTATTAATTTGTATGCTACATTATCGGTTTTTATTCACGCCAGTTCAACCGCGCTTGAATGAGAACCATGTTGAGCGTCCACGCTCACATTAATGTAGGAATCGTATTACATAGCTGGCTAATTCCGGGTGCATGGGCGTTCTGATTATTTTGGATTCAAACGTTGAGGCTTGAACGGGCGGAGGTAGTGATTCATTACTTTGAACAAGAAATTAACTTAATTTTATCTTACGACGATAATCCCAATATCCCCGTTTTCCCTGACATCATAAATAAGTCCTGTCTTCAAGCTTGTCCATATTGTATTACCATCAATCACTTTTTGCGTGAAATTAGAAATAAATGAAGCTTTGCTAATTTGAATGGCTTCTTCTTTAGGCATTAAAAAGGTTATTTGAAATAACACATCATTAAGATTTTTGTAACTAATAACCGCCCTGTTGTTACCATTTCTGTATTGATATGAATATGTAGCCATGTCACCAAAGTGTTTTTGCCCATCGGTAGAATAGACACCTTTTATTCGGTTAGTGATTTCATAAAGCGATGGAGAGTTAAGTAGAATATCGGCCAAATCAAACGTTGATGAATTTTGATTTTGACTGCTACTTTTGGTAGTAGTTAGTGTATAACCTTGTTGCGTATAAAATATTTTTGTCGTCCGCACGTTATTTGCTTTTGCCTTCAATTCAATCACAATAATTAAATTGCCATTTTTTCGGTCAAATATGAACTTGTAATTCCTAATATTGTTATCAAATTTCCGCCAGTTAACCGGATCCTTTTCAATGTCTGGCACATAAGTTTCATAATAGTAGCTATTCTCATCAAATCCACTTTCGCTTAATTTTACTGGCTCATAATTTTCAGTTCTATTATAATCTAAGTCAGTAATTGTTATTGTCCCATTGTTGAATGTAAATGAATAGTTTTCCTGACCAATATTACCATCGTTCGTTTTTGAGTATTTTGTGGTAGTATTGAAATATTGCCCAAATGATGAGTTGGTAAATCCTGTTAGATATACCAATATAGTTAATGTTAAAACTGAAACAATTTTACGCATAGGTTATTACTTAATAATTGATTGGTGAATCTATTTCCTTATAATATCTTCTTCATTACATAAAACGAGGTTTCCAATTTCATTTTGGTTGCTTTTATTTACACAAATTAGGTAGTCAAAACCACCATGATATACTAATGTCTTAACTACTTTTCCATTAACGAGTAAGGCTATTTCCACCTTTTTCAATAATTCATTTTTAGTAGCCAATATTTCTGCTTCACCATTGCCGTAGCACACAATTTCATTTAGTTTAAAATCCATATTATCAATATAAAGTTGTTCTATATTTTTAATGCTTTTTTATATAAAGGTATTGATTTAAACTTAGAGCCTGTTTAAATTTGTTATGAGAAATTTATTATAGCTATAAAACTATGCGTTCTTGTAAATATTGTCGATTACGGTGCCCTTTTTTAAAATGAAATTTTGGGCAAAGCCATCATTAATCAAATGAAATTTGTTTTTTTAGCACCTATAAAATTACTATTGAATAAAATTTAAACAGGCTCTTATTTAAAATGCTTTTAAAAAATACCCCGCCGGTTCAAACGTCCCGCTTTCCCTCAAACAAATGTAAGCGCCCCGTTTACAATAATATATTGGCATGAAAAGAAAATATCCCGCATATTTATTGTGCAGCGTAACGCTCCATTCGGCGAACCTGACCCGATGAAAAACATTGGGTGAAGTCAGCGGGACGCTGACCCAAATTTAGGTTCAAGCGGGATTTTTGAACCGGCGAGAGGCAATTACTTTTTTAGGTAACGTTCAGGTATAGGGTGCTGGCGTAAAAATTCCTTAGCTTTCTCTGCCTTTTTAACAAAGTAAGGCTCATCAGCGTAGTTTCTAACTTTATCGCTTATAACATCTGTGTGCAAAGTGTCTTTAACTGCTTTCATAACGGTAGACATATCAATTTCCCTCTATATTATATACTCAAATGTACCATTCATTATGCAATAATAAAGCTATTTCAGTACATTCGGCGAACTAGCCCCGCTGAAAAACATTGGGTGATTCAGCGGGACGCTGACCCCAATTTAGGTTCAAGCGGGATTCTTGAACCGTCCGAAGGATCATGATTTTGAACAACCAAGCAGTTGGACTGATGAATATAAAAGGATATTTAAGTTGTTTGAGACAACGTTGAAAAAATAAAAAACAATAAAGCTCCCGGTTAAAAACTTAAAGCTCAGCGCCCCCATATTCCCTGCTATCACGTTTTTTGCGGGACGGCACCCTGGTAATCAGTTACCAGCCAGGTCAGCAATAGTACAGTTCCAAAAATCACATAAAACAGTTTTCCGTCTGCGTTATCCTTAAAAAGGGTATAGGCTAACACAATAAGGGCTATGCCAACAATAAATTCAATTGAACCATGCACGGCAGGGGGGATAACTTTAAAAATACCGATGGCATAACGGGTTAAAACCGTAAGCATTAATTGTACGGCGGCAAGCATGTAAGTAAACATGGCGAGCACGCCTGTAAAACCAAAGTAGTATGGCGCGGCCAATAGTAAAACAAGTAGCAGCAGGTCAATCAATCCGTGAATTTTAGTGGAAATGAATTTCATACGCTATTTTAATAAATCATAGCTTTAAAATTAAACAATATAATTCTATTAATCAATCATTTGCAATAATTCAATCTTATTGCCAAAGGGGTCGATAAAAGCAAAGCGGATACGGCCAGGTATAACAGGTTCCTCAACAATTTGAACTTGGTTTTCCAAATGGGCGCGGGCTGCTGGTACATCTGCGATTTGAAAAGCCGGGTGGCGCCGGGTTTTAATTTCGGGCTCAATACCCAGATGTAACTCAATATCGGCTATCTGGTACCAAAGGCCCCCATTGGCTAAAAGAGATGCCGGTTTGGAGATTTCTTTTAAACCGATAATATCTGTATAAAAGTTTCTTGCTTGGTCTTCCATCCCTTTGGGGATAGAAATTTGTACGTGGTCTATTCTTTTAAAATCTATCATTTTTAATAAAAATTCAGGGCAACTTTATTCATCTTCTGCAAACGTTAATACATAGTTATTGTTGTCAAGTATAGAAAACGCTGTTGCCCATAAAAAGTGGTTCCCTGAGGTTTAAGCACCGTTACTTTATCTTTTATCAGTTCAAAAAACTCCCTGATCTTTTTTAATCTGATATAAAACAGCAAAGAACCGCCGTTCAGGTTATTATTTGTAAAATTGCTGAAGGAAACAATTTAATCATGTCAAATCAAGAAATAAAACGCTGCCATTGGCCGGGGAAAGATGAATTGTATATCAAATACCATGATGAAGAATGGGGTAAAGAGATACACGATGATAAAAAACTATTTGAATTTTTGGTGCTCGAATCAGCCCAGGCGGGTTTAAGCTGGATCACAATATTGCGCCGCCGCGAAGGTTACCGCAAGGCTTTCGCTGATTTCGATGTGGAAAAAGTAGCTGTTTTTACTGCGTGTGATGTTGAGCGTTTATTAAATGACGCAGGAATTATCCGGAACCGTTTAAAAGTGCTGGCAGCAATTAATAATGCTAAGTTATTTATCGGGATACAAAAAGAGTTTGGCTCGTTTGACAACTATTTGTATGGTTTTATGCCCGATGGCAAGCCCATTGTAAATCAGTATGAAAAAGCACCTGCAAGCACCCAATTATCCGACACCATAAGTAAAGACATGAAAAAGCGCGGCTTCAAATTTTTCGGTACTACCATTTGCTATGCCCACATGCAGGCAACCGGGATGGTGAACGACCATTTACCCGATTGCAGTTTTAGGTAGGATTACACCAATTGGTTTAGTAACCAACATAAATTGTATTTTTGAAACACACTTTTTAAATGATAGCCAGGCAATAGGTGAAATCACCAACCAAATAATCTGTGAAATCATCCTCCAATCGGTGTAATCAAAAGTTAATATGAAAAAACTATTTCTTCTGGATGGCATGGCCCTTATTTACAGGGCGCATTTTGCTTTAAGCAAAACCCCGCGTTTCACTTCGGGCGGTTTAAATACATCGGCAATTATGGTTTTTACCAATACGTTGCTTGATGTTTTAAAAAAAGAAAAGCCAACGCATATAGCCGTTGTGTTTGATACCCAGGCCCCCACCGAACGCCATACAGATTTTGCTGATTACAAGGCCCATCGCGAAAGCATGCCCGAAGACCTTGCATTGGCTTTGCCTTATATCTTTAAATTGATCCTCGGTTTTAATATACCCGTTATTACATCGGATGGCTACGAAGCTGACGACATTATTGGCACCCTTGCTAAAAAAGCCGAGGCCAAAGGCTACAAGGTGTACTGCATGACGCCGGATAAGGATTTCGGCCAACTGGTATCCGAAAATATTTTTATTTATAAGCCTGCACGTATGGGCAATGATATGGAAATTTTGGGGGTGAAAGAAATTCTGGAGAAATGGGAAGTTGAGCGGGTGGAGCAGGTAATTGATATTTTAGGTTTATGGGGCGATGCGGTTGATAATATCCCGGGGATTCCCGGCATTGGCGAAAAAACCGCTAAACTGCTCATCAAACAATATGGTTCTGTTGAGGAAATAATTAATCATAGTTATGAATTAAAAGGCAAGCAGCGCGAAAATGTGGAGCAGTTTGCAGCGCAGGGATTGCTTTCAAAAAAACTGGCTACCATCCTTTTAAATGTGCCCGTTGAACTTGACGAGGAAGGACTGGAAGTATGCGCCCCGAGCAAAGACCTGCTGGAACCGCTATTTGCCGAACTGGAATTCCGTACTTTAGGAAAGCGTGTTTTTGGGGATGATTTCAGTATTACCGAAACAAGGTCTGTTGGCATACAAACCGACCTGTTCGGTAACCCTGTAGCCAACGGGCGTACTACAATGACCGTTGAGGTGGAGGATATAGCGGAACCTGAATTTACGGTAGCCCAAAAAAACATAAACACAGTTCCGCACAACTACCATTTGGCGGATACATCCGAAACACGACAGGAACTGATTGCTTTGCTTAGGCGGCAAAAAAGCTTTTGCTTTGATACGGAAACTACCGGAACTGATGCCAATGATTGCGAACTGGTAGGTTTATCATTCGCCATAAAACCCGGCGAGGCCTGGTATATCCCGGTGCCAGCAGACCAGGCGGTGGTGCAAAATATTGTAAACGAGTTTAAGCCGGTACTGGAAAATGCCGCGATTGGTAAAACGGGACAGAACATAAAATTTGATATTTTGGTGTTGAAGTGGTACGGCATAGAAGTAAAAGGCGACCTGTTTGATACGATGATGGCCCATTATGTGATAGACCCGGATACCCGTCATGGAATGGACGTGCTTTCTGAAAACTACCTGGGCTATAAACCTGTTTCCATTACTGCGCTTATCGGCGCTAAAGGCAAAAACCAGGGCAGTATGCGCGATGTGGAAATTGAAAAAATAAAAGAGTACGCGGCAGAAGATGCCGACATTACCCTGCAATTAAAAACGATATTCGAGCCAAAGATAAAAGAAGTTGAAAGCGAAAAACTAATACACGAAATTGAGAACCCCCTGATATATGTGCTTGCCGATATGGAATATGAAGGCGTACGCATTGATTATGATACACTGAAGGGGTTTTCAAAAGAACTTGAAACGGATATAGCAAAGTTCGAAAAAATAATTTTTGAAAAAGCCGGCGTACGTTTCAATATTGCTTCCCCAAAACAGCTTGGCGAGGTTTTGTTTGAAAAGCTGCTGCTTGATCCCAAAGCAAAAAAAACCAAAACGGGCCAGTATCAAACCGGCGAGGAGGTTTTACTGGCATTGGCAGCCAAAAGTGATATTGTACGGGATATACTGGATTTCCGGCAACTTCAAAAATTAAAGTCAACGTATGTTGATGCGCTGCCGCTTATGGTAAACCGCAAAACCGGCAGGGTGCATACCAGCTATAACCAGGCGGTAGCGGCTACCGGGAGGTTAAGTTCCAATAATCCAAACCTGCAAAATATCCCCATCCGCACCGAGCGTGGCCGCGAAGTCAGGAAGGCTTTTATTCCGCGTGATAGCGGCCATACCTTAATATCGGCAGATTATTCCCAGATAGAATTACGCATAATAGCCGAGATCAGCAAGGATGCAAACATGATGGATGCCTTTGTTAAAAACCTCGACATCCATACTGCAACTGCCGCCAATGTTTATGGGATAAGTATTGACGAGGTGACAAGTACCCAGCGCCGCAACGCCAAGGCGGTAAACTTCGGCATCATTTACGGGCAGTCGGCTTTTGGGTTGTCGCAAAGTTTGGGCATCCCGCGCAAGGAAGCCGCCGATATTATTGATAACTATTTCGCACAATACCCCGGCATAAAACAATACATGGGCGATACCATGAACTTTGCCCGCGAAAACGGTTATGTATGTACCTTAATGGGCCGGCGCAGGTATTTGCGCGATATTAATTCGGCCAATGCAACTGTCCGTGGTTTTGCGGAACGGAATGCCATCAACGCGCCCATACAAGGTTCAGCGGCTGATATGATAAAAATTGCAATGATCAATATCCACCGGGAGTTTAAGGCCCGCAACCTGGATGCCCGCATGACCATGCAAGTGCATGATGAACTGGTGTTTGATGTGCCCCACCATGAAGTGGAAATTGTGCAGCCAATTATTTTGGACAATATGAAAAACGCCATAAAAACTACTGTGCCAATTATGGTTGAGATAGGGAGCGGGCTGAATTGGCTGGAGGCGCATTGATGGGTGGTTGCAGGTGTTGTCACCTGCAAGCATCGTGATTGTGCAGAACGAAAGATGTTTTCATTCTGGTAATTCCGTTTATCCAAAAACGCGGAATGTTGGTGGCAACACTGCATTGGCGGTCAGCGTCATTGGGTTTATCAATTTTTTTACCCCGTTGTTATAAACTTTTTATAGTTTTGGCATCTGAAACTCATATCCTCTCAACTATCCTGATGTGTCATTTACCCCTTGCAAAGGGGTTGGGGTGAGGTTTAGGGACTAAAAACATAAAAATAAATGAAACTTAAAATCGCACTTTTAGCAGGGGACGGCATCGGGCCTGAAGTTATTGCCCAGGCAGTAAAAGTATCTGATGCAGTAGCAAAAAAATTTAATCATGAAATTACCTGGACACCGGCCTTAACCGGCGCTTGTGCCATAGATGCTGTTGGCGAGCCCTACCCGGATGAAACACATGAAATATGCATGGTGGCCGATGCGGTTTTATTTGGCGCTATCGGCCATCCGCGTTTTGATAATGACCCTAAAGCCACCGTCCGCCCGGAACAGGGGCTGCTGAAAATGCGTAAAAAACTGGGGCTGTTTGCAAACATTCGTCCAACATTTACTTTTCCATCGTTAATTGATAATTCACCATTAAAAAGGGAACGTATTGAAGGCACGGACCTTATTATTCTTCGCGAGTTAACCGGCGGTATTTATTTCGGTGAACGTGGAAGAAAAGATAACGGCGACACTGCTTTTGATACCTGTACTTATACAAGGGCAGAGGTTCAGCGCCTGGCAAAATTAGGTTTTGAAATGGCTATGGCCCGTGGTAAAAGGCTCTGTTGCGTAGATAAAGCGAATGTATTGGAAACTTCCCGCTTATGGCGGGAAACTGTACAGGATATGGAAAAAGATTTCCCCGAAGTTACGGTAAGCTATGAGTTTGTTGATGCGGTTGCCATGCGCCTGGTGCAATGGCCTAATACTTATGATGTTTTGATTACCGAAAATCTTTTTGGCGATATTTTAACTGATGAGGCCTCCGTAATTTCAGGTTCCATGGGGTTGATGCCATCTGCTTCAATTGGTGTGCATACTTCATTATTTGAACCTATTCATGGGTCGTACCCGCAGGCTGCAGGCAAAGATATTGCTAACCCGCTGGCAACGGTGCTGTCTGCCGCCATGATGTTTGAAGATGCTTTCGGGTTAAAAGAAGAAGCAGCGTTGATAAGGGCGGTGGTGAACAAATCTTTAGCCGAAGGAATTGTAACTGAAGACCTTGCCGGTAAAAATAAAGCCTACAAAACAAGCGAAGTAGGCGACTGGCTGGCGATGAACGTATAATAAAATGTGCGGATATGCAAATGTGCAGATGTGCGAATATTAAGATGATCGGGTGAATTATTCATATGCACATCTTTCATTTGCACATCCACACATCCACACATCCACACATTTCCACATCTGCACATCCGCACATCCGCACATCACAAATACTTCTTCCACCACCCCGAAATATATTCCCCGTTAACCTCTGCCGGTTCCCCTGGTTCCGGCACAAATAATTTAATATGCTTTTTTTGGGCATAAACAACCAACTTTTCAATCGGCTCGTACCAGGCATGGAGGGCAAGGTTGAATGTCCCCCAATGAATGGGCATCATAAATTTACCTTTGAGGGCAAGGTGTGCGTTTGATGCATGATCGGGGCCCATGTGGATATCGGGCCAGTATTTGCCATAAGCGCCTATTTCGAGCATGGTTAAGTCAAACGGGCCGAAGGTATTGCCGA
>DATCES010000219.1:0-3749 GCA_036509935.1 Mucilaginibacter sp. | reverse complement strand
TAAATATTTTGCAATACCCGAAATGGTCCCGCCGGTACCTACACCTGCCACCAGGTGAGTTACCTTACCTTCGGTTTGTTCCCATATTTCCGGGCCGGTCCATTCATAATGCGCGGCAGTATTCGAAAGGTTATCGTACTGGTTAGGTTTCCATGAATTGGGCACTTCGCGCTCCAAACGCGAGGAAACGGAATAATAAGAACGCGGGTCTTCGGGATCAACATTAGTGGGGCAAACAATTACCTCGGCGCCGAACGCACGCAGGGCATCAAACTTTTCTTTTGATTGTTTGTCGGTACTGGTAAAAATACATTTATAACCTTTTATAACCGCCGCTATGGCCAAGCCCATCCCTGTATTGCCCGATGTGCCTTCAATAATAGTCCCGCCGGGTTTAAGTTTGCCGCTTTTTTCGGCATCTTCTATCATTTTAACAGCCATGCGGTCTTTAATTGAGTTACCCGGGTTGGTAGTTTCAATCTTGGCCAAAACAGTGGCAGGGATGTCCTTTGTAACTTTATTTAATTTAACCAGTGGCGTATTGCCAATGGTTTCCAATATATTGTTGTACCACATAGTGCCCAAAATTAGCTTTCTTAGTTGACATATTTATGCGGATAGTTGATTAAGTGAATAGTGGATTAAGTTTTAGGATTGTTTTAATCCCCATAAATTCTGTTCATTAAAAAAACGCGGGATGTTGGTGAAAACACCAACATTGGCAGGACATTGTAAGCGAACATTGGCCGGGCACCCTCTCCTTTGGAGAGGGCAGGGTGAGGTTAAAAAATCAAATGTTTCACCGTCAACCCATTATTTATAAGTTGCTTTAATGATTCGATACCAATACGCAAATGCGTTTCAACAAATTCTTCGGTTGCGCTTGAATCACTTTCGGCAGTTTTAACACCTTCGGGGATCATGGGCTGATCGGATATGAGGAGCAGCGCCCCCGTCGGGATTTTATTTGCAAAACCGGTGGTAAATATGGTGGCGGTTTCCATATCAATGGCCATCGCCCTTAATGCCTTCAGGTATTTTTTGAAGTCTTTATCATGTTCCCAAACACGGCGGTTAGTAGTGTAACAGGTTCCTGTCCAATAGTCCCTGCCAAAATCGCGGATAGTTGTTGAAATAGCTTTTTGCAGGGCGAAAGCCGGCAGCGCCGGCACCTCGGCAGGCAGGTAATCGTTTGATGTCCCTTCGCCCCTTATTCCCGCTATTGGTAATACCAGGTCGCCAACTTTGTTTTTCTTTTTTAAACCGCCGCATTTTCCTAAAAACACAACTGCTTTGGGGTGTACGGCTGTTAGCAGGTCCATAATAGTGGCGGCAACAGAGCTGCCCATGCCGAAATTTATAATGGTGATGCCATTGGCTGTTACGCTCTGCATTGGCTTATCAATGCCCAATATCGGCGCATTATCGTTCCACAGCGAAAACAGTTGGATGTATTTTGAAAAGTTGGTAAGGATAATATATTCGCCAAAATCCCCGAGCGCGCGGCCCGTGTAACGCGGGAGCCAGTTGGCAACAATAGCATCCTTGGTTTTTAAGCCGGTTACCTGCGAACCGGTTACCTCTTTTATTTTCTTTTCTTTTTTCAAAGGTTGCTGGTCCTTTTGTATGCCTGATTGTTCATTCATTTCCAATTTTTACTTAATTATACTAAGCATTCCGGTTTTCACCCTCTTTGCGTCTTCCGCAAGCGGAATAGAGGGTGAAAGCAGTTTTTAACTATCAAACTATAGTTCCCCCGCCAGTTGGCGGGGGTTAGGGGGAAAAACAAACCCCGGCGTTAACCAGGGTCCATTCTTATTACAAATATAAGTATTTGGTTATATGCTTATCATTAAGCTACTTTTAATTTTTTCAGATCAGACTTCTCAAATTTTTCGTGTGCGTAATCCATGGTGATATTTAAATGTTTAATGTCCTTTTTTGAAGGGAATTCAAACATCGCATCAATCATTATCGCTTCGCATATCGAACGCAGGCCACGGGCGCCAAGCTTAAACTCAACCGCTTTATCAACAATAAAATCAAGCACGTCGTCTTCAAACTCAAGCTTTACGCCTTCATATTCAAACAGTTTTTTATATTGCTTAAGCAATGAATTTTTTGGCTCGGTTAAAATATTGTGCAAAGCCTCCCGGTCTAACGGGTTTAAGTAAGTCAATATAGGCAAACGGCCAATCAGTTCGGGGATCAGGCCATAAGATTTTAAATCCTGCGGTGTGATGTATTTATACAGGTTTTTAAGGTCCACTTCCCCGTCATCGCGTTTCATTTTATAACCAACGGTTTGTGTGCGCAGGCGATTGGCTATTTTCCGCTCGATGCCGTCAAAAGCGCCGCCGCAAATAAACAGGATGTTGTTGGTATTAACGGTAATCATTTTTTGATCGGGATGCTTGCGGCCCCCTTGCGGCGGTACATTCACCATGGTGCCTTCCAGTATTTTTAACAGGGCCTGCTGCACACCTTCGCCGGATACATCGCGGGTAATAGAAGCATTATCGCTTTTGCGGGCTATCTTATCCACCTCGTCAATATAAACAATGCCCCTTTCGGCCGTTGCTACATCATAATCGGCAGACTGCAGCAAACGGGTGAGGATGCTTTCAACATCTTCGCCCACATAACCGGCCTCGGTTAATACGGTAGCATCGCAGATGCAAAAAGGCACATTTAAAATTTTAGCGAGGGTTTTGGCGAGCAATGTTTTGCCCGTACCTGTTTCGCCAACCATAATGATGTTTGATTTTTCCAGCTCCACCTCATCCTTGTCAACCCGCTGGTTTAACCTTTTATAGTGGTTATATACGGCAACCGCCAATACCTTTTTTGCATCGTCCTGGCCAATTACATACTGATCAAGATGGGCTTTTATTTCAGTTGGCTTTAACATAGCAGGCGACAACGGCGATGCTTTAACTTTCCGCACTTTTAATTCTTCGGCCAGTATTTCATTTGCCTGGTTAACACATTTATCACAAATATGCGCATCAAGCCCCGCTATCAGCATCAGGGAATCCTGTTTACCTGCCCCGCAAAACGAACACCTGATTTCCTTGCTGCTTTTGTTCATCTTATTTTATGTTTCTTACTCAAAATTAATTAAAAAAGTCCGAAAGTCGGAAAAGTCCGAAAGTCCGAAAGTAAAAATAAAGTCCGAAAAGTCGGGAAAGTCCTAAAGTAAAAAAACTTTTCCCTTAATTCAACCCTTAGCTATTACGGATTTCCCGCTTCTTTGTTGCAATTTTTATAGTTCGAAAGCCACTTTCCGTCTGTCGGACTTTCGGACTTTTCCGACTTTCGGACCCAAAAAATCACTTCTTCCCTTTAGTGCCACGCAAAATTTCATCAACCATACCAAATTCTTTGGCTTCTTCGGCTATCATCCAATGGTCACGGTCTGAAGCGTCCCAAACTTTTTCGAATGTCGCACCGCTGTGATCGGCTATTATCTGGTATAATTCTTTTTTCAGCTTTGTGATTTCGTGATACGTAATTTCAATATCCGATTGCTGGCCCTGCGCACCGCCCGATGGCTGGTGGATCATTACCCTTGCATGGGGCAACGCCGCCCTTTTGCCTTCGGTACCGGCGCATAAAAGCACCGCAGCCATTGAAGCCGCCATACCTGTACAAATTGTAGCTACGTCATTTGATATAAATTGCATCGTATCATATATCCCCAAGCCCGCATAAACAGAACCACCAGGCGAATTTATATATATCTGGAT
>DATCES010000218.1:0-4915 GCA_036509935.1 Mucilaginibacter sp. | reverse complement strand
ACATCACCGGATTTGACATCAATCGAAAATTCTCCCGCAGCATTCGTGACTGTGCCTTTTGGCGTGCCCTTTACTATAACAGATGCACCGATCAATGGTCCACCTTTGTCATCTGTTACAGTTCCGCTAATCTTTTGTACTGCGACAACTGTTTTTACACTTTGTAATTGGTCTGTCCCTTTTAAAGCAATTGTCTTTTGAATTATTTTATAACTAACAGGTGTTCCATTGAGACATTGATCAAGTACATTGTTAATAGTTTGCTTTTCGGCATCAATGTTTAAGATTTTTGTTTTAAGAACATCCAGTTTGTCATCATATATAAAATGATAGCCACTTTGGTTTTCTATTAATAACAAAACTTTTTCAATAGAAACATTCTTTTCATGAAGGGTTATCAGTTGGCTATAACTTTTTGCACTTACTTGAGTAAGTGTAATAATCAGCATGATGATAATTAGTTTCATAACTAATAAAAATTTAGACACACTGCGCCAGACTGACGCGTGGTTCAATTTAATTTTCATATTTTTGTATTGTTTGGGTTAAACGTTAGATTTAAATTCGTTACTTCTGATGATTGGGTACCTAAATATTGGCCGGCAAGCGCTCGAACGCTTTCCGGTTTTTTTTCATAATATTTTAGCTGAATATGTTAGTGCATTAGTAAATGCACCAATAAAATATGCATCGTATTAAGTTAAGGGGGGTACCTTTTTGCTTAGGTTGTCGTTCGTATTTCTTTCCTCATAGTTTGGTTTTTTTAAGTGAATAATTGGTTATTTATTATAAGCTTGTTACATAAGATACTATATAGATTGGCCTTCTCATGAGCCAGCCTTTGCCTATTGAGTAACAATAATATTCTTTCCTTCTATCCGGAATTTGATTCCCTCAAATTGTAATATTCCTAACAATCCCGAAATATCTACATTACGTGACATTCTTCCGGTAAGCTTTGTCTCAGGAATTTTGCCTTCATATTTAACATTAATGTCATACCAGCGCGATACCTTAACCATAATTTCCTCAATTCCAGCTTTTTTGAAATCAAACAATCCGTTTTTCCAGGCAACCTCCATTCCAACATTTACGTTCTTGTTTATAGTTAGAAGTCCCATATTATTTAAAATAGCTTGTTCGCCAGGTTTCAGCACAGCACTACCCTTCGCACTGCTTATTCTTACAGCACCTTCAAGCAACGTTGTTTTGGTATCCTGATCATCATCATACGCCGAAACATTAAAATGTGTCCCCAATACCTGTACTTCGGTTTTTGCTGTTTTTACGATAAAAGGCATAGCCGCATTATGACTCACTTCAAAATAACCTTGTCCGGTCAATTCTACTTTGCGTTCGGTTCCTTTAAAGGCTACGGGGTATTTCAAAGAAGAGGCGGCATCCAGCCAAACATGGGAGCCATCGGGAAGTACTATCTGAAATTGCTCGCCCCGTTTTGTTGTTAAGGTGTTATATTGCAGTGCCGGTTGCCCGTTATCCTCATTTGACCCAGTAGTATAAATAATCTCGCCTTGCTTTGTTTTACTTACTTTAACCCCGGCTTCATTGGCCAGTTGACCATGGAGAGAATCAGTCAGGATTATTTTTTTTCCATTTGCAAGTGTTAGCGTGGCTTTGTTGACACCTGGTTTGATAACATGGGCATAAGTGTTTCCTTTTTGTCCTTTATCATTACTCTTCATAAAAAACCATCCTGCGCCCACAGTAAGAAACACCAAAGCCGCAATACCTGCTAACCATCGGTAAGGAATTAAACGCCTGTTGCCATTGTTTATGAGTTCCGTATCTTCCTGCTGTTTTATTCTGGAACTTATGGCGTTAAAAACAGATTGTCTTGCATCATCATCTATCTCGGCAAAAGCCGGTTCTTTAAATGCAATTTTCAGCAAATCATCAAATAATGCCTGGTAGCGGTCGTTCTGAATAGCTTCCCGCAGCTCTAAAAGATCTCCGGATGGAAGGCTGTCATTGAGATATTGTTCAAATAATGCTTTAAATCTTTCTTCGTTCATTTTATTGGCGTATAGAGTATCCCTTGCGAAAATGCATTAATCAGGGCGTTCTGATGCTAAAGACGGAAAAGAGAGGAGGGGTAAGACAAGAAATTGTTTATTTATTTTGGTAGGCCGTATAAAATCGCACCAGCTGCTAAAATGAGGGCCGTATTGTCTGTATGCAAGGCCATAAATTTGCGGATATCCTGCAAGGCCCGTACGACATAGGTTTTGGAGGATACCACGGAGATATTCAACTGTTTGGCAATTTGTTCATGGGTAAGACCATTGACCCGGCTCAGCACAAACACGTCTTTCACTTTTCCCGGCAATTGATCGATAGCGCATTTAAGTGTATTTTCTAATTCGTTATATTCCAGCTTTTCCTGCGAACTAATGGTGTTATCTTCAAAATAATCAATCAGTGCTTCAATGTTTTCGGTATCGAACACTTTTTTTCGCAGAAAATCAAGAATGACATTGCGCGATAAAATAAAAACGTAGGCATCCTCTTCCTTTACTTCGTTTAGCCTATGCCTGTTTTCCCAAAGCTTAATAAAAACATCCTGCGCAAGATCCTGGGCCATTTCAGGCGATTTGGTTAACCTCAAACCAGTGCCATAAACTTGTGGCCAATGGTGATTAAAAAACAAAGCAAAAGCCTGCTGATCCCCAAGTGCTACCCTGGTGCGTATATACTCTTGATCATATAATGGCTTTACTTGCAAAATATCAGCTATCTAATTGTATTTAAATTTACGCAATTCTGAACAAATGTGTAAATTATTTCAACAATACGACATTTTGACTGAATTAATATAGATTGGATTATTATTACTGGTTTCTTACCAGCCTGATTATAAATAACCGTCTGCCTGTTCATTGCCCACACTTGAACATATAAAATTTTGAGTGTCCACGCTCAGGTGATACGTTAAGCATACGCCCTTACAAACAAATCTGTTCATAATCGGGAGCGTTGACGCTCCCAACAAAACTCATTCAGGTGTGGGCAATGAACGGGCGGTGGTACAAGGCAAATGGCACACACATGCCTGATACTTAAATATTGCCTTAAACCCATCAAAATTCAATCGAAAAGCGCATAAATTGTCGTGTTTATCGCTTAATTTTTAACCTTTTGCGTTTAAATTCATCGGAATCTGCCCCTAAAACACCCAAACCGCAAAGTGTTGTTAACTGATAACCAGGTGGTTAAATCATTTTTTTTGTTCCGTTTGTTCCATTTGATCCACTTGTTCCGCGGAATTTGCCGATGCAGATTGTTAAACAGTTGAATAGTAGTACAATAAGATTTTTCACTGTGCCCCACCCGCCGGTTCATTGTCCACACCTGAACACATAAAATTTTGAGCGTCCACGCTCGCGGTGTAGATAAAACATTCCCGTAATCGGAGCGTTGACGCTTGAGCAGGCGGTATGACCACCGTCATGCGAATGTATGGTACGGAACCGGATTATATTTCAATGTCATTCTGTTTAATGACTACCATCATTTTATAAAGATCGGCTTATTTACAACTTTGTAAGGTATCATTTTGCAGGTTTAATGATTTTGACCGGGATTAAAATATCAGCATTGAAACATTTAGTAATTTAAATAGATGTTTTAAACATTTGTTTAATTAAATTGTTTAATTTAAGTTTGCACAGGAAAAGCCTCACCCTGCCCTCTCCAAAGGAGAGGGTTTAAAAAAGGGGGGCTCCAAAGCCCTCTCCTTTGGAGAGGGTTGGGTGAGGCGAAATAAGATAAGCTAATTCAAAAAATTGAATGACTAAAACCAAAATCGATATTTCAACCGAGGAAAAGCTCAAGGAAGCGGCAAGGGCTGTTTTTACCCGGAAAGGCTATGCGGCTACCAAAGTAAGGGATATTGCATCGGAGGCTGATATTAACCTTTCATTGGTTAATTATTATTTCCGCAGTAAGGAAAAGCTTTTTGAATTGATAATGGCCGAAACTATTCAAAAGCTATTTGATAAAATTAAGCCAATCATTAACGATGAATCAACAACTGTGACAGAAAAAATTGAAAGAATTGTTGACCATTACATAAGCATGCTGATAGAAACCCCTGATTTGCCATTGTTCATTGTAAATGAAGTAATGTCGGGTTCAAACAAACTTCTACAGATGACGAACAATGGTAAATTGTTTTTGAACTCTCACTTTGCCAAACAGCTAATGGCCTTGCAGGAAGAAGGTAAAATACAGTTTCATCCGGTTAATGTCATGATGAATACGATCAGCATGGTCGTATTCCCATTTTTAATGCGCCCTTTAATACTCAGATCGGGAGCTTTAGATTCGGAGGGGTTTATAAAAATAGTGAAAGAACGCAAAAAATTAATCCCTGTATGGATGGCAGGGATCATGAACCTTTAACTTTTTTACCAAAAATGAACAATATGCTATCGCACAATCTCTGCAATCCAAAATGGTTCGGGCGCCTGATCATATTTATAACGGTATGCTTTTTATCGCCGGTTGCCAACGGGCAGTCACCTGCTTTAACAATAAACGAAGTTTACAGCCTGGCGCGCAAAAACTACCCTTTAATAAAACAAAGGGACCTGATTGCCAAAACAAAAGAATATTCAGTTTCAAATGCGGCAAAGGGTTATTTACCGGCATTTTCTATTAACGGGCAGGCTACATATCAATCGGCGGTAACAACTTTTCCTTTTACTATCCCGATAAAGGGCTTTACTTTACCGCAATATAGCAAAAACCAGTATAAAATTGATGGCGAACTTGACCAGGTAATTTATGATGGCGGGATAATAAAAAATCAAAAGCAAACCGCCGAAACAAATGAGGTTATACAGCAGCAAAGCCTGGAGGTGGAATTATATGCTTTATACGACCGTGTAAACCA
>DATCES010000217.1:0-3942 GCA_036509935.1 Mucilaginibacter sp. | reverse complement strand
TATTTCGACCAGTTTAATCCTGATCAGTTCGACCCGAATAAGTGGGCAAAGCAGGCAAAAGCTGCCGGTATGAAATACGCTGTGCTCACATCAAAACATCATGAAGGTTTTTGTTTGTTTGATTCGAAGTACACCGATTACAAGGCCACTAATACCCAGGCCAAACGCGACCTGGTGCGCGAATATGTTAATGCCTTCAGGGCGCAGGGCTTAAAGGTTGGATTTTATTATTCGTTGCTCGACTGGCACCACCCCGACTACACCATGGATGATGCGCACCCGCTTGTACAGGTTGATACAAGCGGAGCAAACTATCAACGTTTAAACAAAGGGCGCGATATGGCCAGGTACAGGCAGTATTTGCGTAACCAGATAACCGAATTATTAACTAATTATGGCAAAATTGATGTGTTATGGTTAGACTGGTCGTGGAACAAAGGCGCCAGGCGCGGAAAAGGTGAAAAAGATTGGGGATCGGTAGAATTATTGAAATTGGTTAGAAAGCTACAGCCGGGCATTATAGTTAATAACAGGCTTGGGCTTGATGATTATAAGGACGGGGGCGACTTTGAAACACCTGAACAGGTAAGTACTGCCGAACTGGCTAAATACAGGGGCAAAACCTGGGAAACCTGCCAAACATTTTCAGGCTCGTGGGGATATTACCGCGATGAAAATAGCTGGAAAACACACCGCCAATTGCTCGATCTGGTGATTACCTCGGTAAGTAACGGCGGCAACCTTATATTAAATGTCGGCCCTACGGCCCGCGGCGAATTTGATTACCGGGCAACTAATGCATTGGATAGCTTAGCCTATTGGATGCATGCCAACAGTGTTGCCATTTACAATTGCACTTACGCACCCGGCAGCTACAAAATACCAGGGGGCGAAAAACTGACCTATAACAAAACCACCCGGCGTTTATACGTGCATTTGTATGACTACCCGAAAGATGGTAAGTTAACCCTGCCGGGCTATAACGGGAAAATAAGCTATGCGCAGTTTTTGAATGACCACTCGGAGGTTATTTATAAACCATCGGCAGGCAATCCGTCCGACCTGGTGCTGGACCTTCCGGTTAAAAAGCCGCCGTATGAGATCCCGGTTGTTGAATTAACCCTTCAATAATATATTTACGGCTTAATTGCATAAAAAAAAAGAAACGTGAAACAGGAAATACAAATGCCCATGAATAAGGAAAAATTTTTAAGGATACACCCGCATGATAATGTGCTGGTTGCGCTTCAGGACATGGAGCAGGGAACGGCAATAAACTTTGAGGGCCAAACATTTAACTTAACTGCTCATGTTGCCGCCAAACATAAATTCAGCCTCCTGGATTTGGGGCCCGGCGATAAAATAATTATGTATGGCGTTTTGGTTGGTAAGGCAACGCAGCATATTCCAAAAGGCGGCCCAATAAGCACGCAAACAGTAAGTCATGCATCACAGGGTTTCCAATTAGGCAAGCGCAAATTAAATTGGCACAAACCCGATACCAGTAAGTTTGAAGCCAGAACATTTTTGGGCTACCATCGTGCCGATGGTTCCGTTGGTACGGGCAATTATTGGATAGTGGTTCCATTGGTTTTTTGCGAGAACCGTAACATTAATGTTTTAAAGGAAGCCTTATCGGATAAGCTTGGCTATAAAAAGGCCAAAAGTTACGAAGGCGATGTAGATCAATTGATAGCGCTCTACCAGGCCGGTAAATCTGTTGAGGATATATTAAATACTGATATAAAGGCAAGTGCAGATAAAGCACATTCGAAAAGGCTTTTTAAAAATATTGACGGCATAAAATTCCTGACCCACGAAATGGGCTGCGGCTGCACCCGCCAGGATGCGCAAACTTTGTGCGGATTAATTGCGGGTTACGTAACCCATCCAAACGTGGCCGGGGCGACCATATTGAGCCTGGGCTGCCAGAATGCGCAGGTAAGCATTTTACAACAGGAAATAAAGCTGCGTGACGCGGATTTCAGCAAACCCTTGGTTATACTCGAACAGCAAAAAACCGGCACCGAATGTGAATTGATGCAGCAAGCCTTGAAACAAACATTTGCCGGCCTGGTATCCGCCAATCAGCAGCATCGTGAGCCTGCGCCATTATCAAAACTATGTATCGGGTTGGAATGTGGCGGATCGGATGGATTCTCCGGAATTTCTGCAAACCCTGCGTTGGGTTATGTTTCTGACCTGCTGGTTTCAGTAGGGGGATCCGTTATCTTATCGGAGTTCCCCGAACTTTGCGGGGTGGAGCAGGAACTGAGCGACCGTTGTGCGGATGAGGAAAAGGCCGCTTATTTTATGAAACTAATGACCGCCTACAATGCCCGCGCTGTTGCAGACGGTTCGGGGTTTTATGCTAACCCCTCGCCGGGCAATATCAGGGACGGCCTGATTACTGATGCTATAAAATCGGCAGGGGCGGCAAAAAAGGGGGGGGCATCGCCGGTAACCGATGTGCTGGATTATCCCGGAAAAGTAACAAAAAGCGGCTTAAACCTGCTTTGCACCCCCGGCAGCGATGTAGAAAGCACCACGGCCGAAGTAGCCGCAGGCGCCAATATTGTTTTGTTTACAACAGGTTTAGGTACGCCAACCGGCAACCCGGTTACGCCTGTTATTAAGCTATCAACCAATACAGCTACAGCCGTTAAAATGCCTGACATTATTGACATTAATTGCGGGACAATTATAGAAGGCGAAGAAACAATACAGCAGGCGGGCGAACGCATTTTGGATTATGTGATACAGGTAGCGAGCGGTGAAATTGAACCAAAAGCAGTTCAATTGGGGCAGGATGATTTTATACCGTGGAAGAGAGGGGTGTCGTTGTGAATCTCAATCTTTGAAAAGGCAATCTTATCGTTAAATTCTGCAATCAGTTATTCACAGATATGGGGATTTTTACAAACAAATTATATATTTTTACGTATATTTGATTGAACGTCTAAAATAAAATTAAAATGGAACCAAATAAAAAGGAAATTCCTGATGATATTCCTAAGTTCCTACGTAAAATAATACAGGATAAAAGGGATATTAAACAAGCTTTAAAGGATAAAAAACCATTAAGCGATTTAGCGAAAGAAAAAGATATTCATTTTGCAAAACTTCTATAATGTATCTTCGTCCGAAGATGGATATATACACACTTTTATAACAAGATTTAATATTGAATATTCGTTAACCCTGACATCGTACCAAATGGGAGAAGTTAGGGTTTTTTCTTTGTCTTTGTATCCTGACAAAGAATATAATGTTTTTGATTATTGGGTTAAAAATACGGTGGTCCGAATAATATCCGAATTTTTAAGAAATGATTCAAATGTTGTATTTTACGTTTGTGACAGTGAAGATGAAAGGGAGGATCAAAGACATAGGGTATTTGAATATTGGTATAGTAAAGCAATTGAATTGCACGCGTTTATAGGTAAATATAATCATACCTTTCTATCAGAAAATAATTATACTATCAATTCGTCAATTCTTTATAATAAAAACAATTATCTTTCCGATTTTATAATACAACAATTTAAAGATCAAATTGAAATACTTTAACAATGTTTAAACTAACCAGCAGATCAGTAGTAATTACAGGCGGGGGCAGCGGGATAGGCAAGGCGATGTCTATCCTTTTTGCAAAGCAAGGCGCGGAAGTGCATATTATAGAATTAAACCCCGAAGCGGCAATTGATACTGTTAATGAAATAACAGCGGCCAATGGAAAGGCTACCTACCATACTTGCGATGTGAGTAACCAAACGCAGGTAATTGATACGTTTAAAAACATAGGCAAGATTGATATTTTAATAAATAACGCGGGCATAGCCCACATTGGCCGTGCTGATAACACCAGCGAAACTGATTTTGACCGCATTTACAATGTTAACGTAAAAGGTGTGTACAACTGTTTATTTGCTGCCATTCCAT
>DATCES010000216.1:0-2726 GCA_036509935.1 Mucilaginibacter sp. | reverse complement strand
CTAAAAAGCAGTGGCGGACCGTGTGAATTCCCTTAACTTAATAGCATTGGGTATATAATCCTACACCTCTTGCCCTAATTTTTTGATTTTGAAAAGGTTTTGCACAAGTAAAATTAAAACAGCCCAAACAGCAATTATAATCCCTGTGGCAATAAATATTAACCAAATTGGCGCTTTGGCCCTTGTTGCAAAAAGTGTCCTTTCGTTAAAAGTATTTACCGGCATAAATTTAGCCCCCCAGGGTACGGTTTTTTCAATTGATAAATTCCCGTATTGATCGTTGTCAACTATTTTAGCAACCAGGGTGATACTCCCTTTCGCATCACCTGGGATACTGTCCCTCTTAAAATCGCCCGAGGCTTTTCCTGTCGAATCAGTTGTAAATGTCGGGGTTTCATTTATCGTAAGGTCCGCGCCCAAACGCCTGAGGGCCAATACCACTTCAACCCCTTTTACGGGCGCCCAGGTGGTATCCTTCATTTCAAATACCGTTGCGGAAACTGCTTTATCGCTGCCGGCATCAATTAAAATTTTTGCTTTGGCAACGGTTAGGTCGGCTTTCGCTGCTTCGTACTTCTTATTCCCATCAAAAGACGCAAGGAAAGTGTGTTTGACGGAGGTGCGCCATTCTTTCTGTAACGTGGATGGAATAATTGCGCTTGCTTCCCCATCCTCATTGGTAACTACTTTTCCGATCATGGTACCAATGGAGTCTTTATCCAGGAATAGGGTCAGTGCAATACCACTAACATTCTGAAACTTCCTGTTCACTTTGGTTTTCACCTTTACCATCAGGTATTGCACACGGTTGTTATTAACAAAATAATTGATGGCTACACTTAAGGTGCCCTTATCAGCAGCTTGCGGGAAGCCATTATAGCCTGACAGCAGGAAAATAACAAATAATGATCCTGTAAATATTTTATGCAGCGGTTTCATGATGGCGTTCGGTTAAAGTTTCTTGAATTGGAATAATTGGAAATATCCGGCATAGCAGGGTTATTATTAACATAGCCCCGGCTAATGATCCCATACTGATGGCCCATTCCTCCCAGCTTGGGAAATAATGATGATAGCTTGCAGGAACATCATGCATTGGCAGGAAGGGGTGCAACAAAGTTGGCGTTACAATTAAATAACGCTTAAACCATGCGCCCACAACCACCATAATGCCTACAATAAACATAGGCAGTGGTTTTCGGCCTTGTTTAAATAATAAAACAATGATCGGTAGGATAATACCTGTAAAAATGGCAAACCAAAACATTGGTGCAAATGATCCAGTCAATAGGTCCTTTAAATAACCTGCTTCGGATTCCTTCATTTTAAAGAAAGGAGTTAAAAACTCATTTACATTAAAATAAAGATATAGGAGTGACAGAAGCACCAATACCCGCCCCATTTTGTCGAAATGATCGGGTGTAATATATTTCTCAAGATGGTACCACGTCCTGAAAATATACATAGCAACCACCACGCTACCTGCGCCAACTAAAAAAGCGCCGGCTATAAAGTAAGCGCCAAAGTTGGTGCTGTCCCATCCCGGGCGGTAGGTGGTAGCAAACAACCATGAAGTAACTGTATGAATAGTAAAGGCAACCGGGATAATAGCAATACAAAGTACATTGATCGCTTTTTTGCTTAATAAATATTGTTTATGGCTGCCTTTCCAGAAGGAACCGAGAAAGCTGTAAAATTTATGCAAGCCCGGCCCGGATTTTTCTTTAAAACGGAGCAGGATTTTTATATCTGGCAATAACGGATAATATAAAAGAAGGACGCTGATAAAGAAATAAGTGGTAATTACTATAACATCCCAGATAATGGGGGACTGGATACGGCCATGTGTAAATAAATTATAAAACCGTTCGGGGCTACCCATATCAACAATGATAATAATTGAAGCGAAAATGATGGCCGCAACTGCAATCATCTCGGCGATCCTGGTGAGCGGCGCGCCCCATTTTACACCAGCCAACCTGAATATGGCTGTTATTAATGAGCCAACTAAACTTATGGCCACAAAAAATACAAAGTTTGAAATATAAATACCCCATGAAACATAGTCCCTCATGTTGGTAACCACCAAACCGTATCGTAATTGACGATAATAGGCGTATATACCAACCAAACAAATGGCTATTAAAATGCCAACCCATATCCTGCTGCTGGTTTTAAATTTTCTCGGCAGCAGATCTTGTATTATTTTTTCTTCGTATGCTGTTAAATTTGAATTTTCCACGATTGCTTATTTTAGGTTAACTGTTTTGTAACTTATCGTTTTCAAGCCCTGATTCAAACGGGAAGTTTCTGCCTGCCGGAGGCAAATAATAAACACTGGGTTTAGTACCAAGGTCCTCCATTAAACGGTAACCTGCTTTATCCCTCATTAAGTCGCTGAAGCGGAATGTTTCGGACCCGTTTGTAACAGAATCTTCATTCAGGTCGCCGAAAAAGTAAACCCCGTTTGGACAAGCCGATACACAATGCGGGAGCATACCCATCCTGGTCATATCCGCGCAAAAATCGCACTTCCCAACGGTTCCCTTTTTTTGAGGGATACTGGTTTCGGCTGAATAGGGCTGGCTTGCAATTTCGGCAGAGATCTGTGGCTCGCCCCAGTTGAATACCCTTGTCGAGTACGGGCAGGCAGCCATACAGAAGCGGCAACCAATACAGCGGTCGCTGTCTATCAAAACTATCCCGTCCTGCCTTTTGAATGTGGC
>DATCES010000215.1:0-3979 GCA_036509935.1 Mucilaginibacter sp. | reverse complement strand
TAAATTATTTTCAGCAAAAATATAAAAATGCAAGCCAAACCTTTCAGCTTTTGCCTCTTTTAAAATATTCATTGTATATTCGAACAAACTTTTGAATTATGTACGAAATTTTTAAAGCGCTTCATTCCGGTTTCAGGTATGTAGTATTTGTATTGGTATTACTGGCCATTATTCAATCAGTGCTGGGCTGGTTTGGTAAAAAACCATATACTGAAATTAATCGCAAAATCAATTTATTTGCATTGGTATCAGCGCACACGCAGCTTCTGATTGGTGTTGTGTTGTACTTTTTAAGCCCTTATGTGCGATTTGATAAGTACACCATGAAACATGAAACTACCCGCTATTTTACCGTTGAACATTGGGTAATGATGCTGATTGCTATCGCTTTGATAACCATTGGGCATAGCAAAGCAAAAAAGGCCGAAACATCCGAAGGCAAACACAAAACCATAGCGATATTTTATATAATCGCATTTTTAGTAATTATAGGGGCAATAATGGCAGGCCATTTGCCGGTTTTGGGCTCTAAATGATAAAAAAGTGCAGAAAAAATTTGCTAATTCAATTTTCTTTATAAATTTGTGACCGCAATGATCAAAATCAATCATACAAACAAAGGTTGGCATCAAGTAAATTTGACGGCCGACGATATATTTGATCTGAAAGACTAATCAATTGTAAACCTAAAAAGGAAACCCGGCGAACCTCATTCGTTGGGTTTTTTATTTTAAGGGCATTTAAAGAAAATATGAAAAAGTACAAAATTATAACCACCCATAAAAAGCTGCTTGCCGATACCACTACCCCGGTAAGCATATACCTGCGCCTGCGGGATGTTTTCCCGAACGCATTATTGCTTGAAAGTTCGGACTACCATAGCCGCGAAAACAGCATGAGCTATGTTTGCTGCGAGCCTATAGCAGGTTTAGTACTTGACGATGGGGCTTTAAAAATCACCTGGCCCGGCGGCGCTGAAGAAAACTACTCGCCTGGGGGATTTGACCTTATCGACAGGATCAATGAATTTTTAACCGGATTTGAAACGGATGCAAATCCGTCAAAAATAATATCGAACGGTTTGTTCGGCTATTTTACCCATGAGGCCGTTGAACATTTTGAAACCATCCGCCTGAAGGAAAGCACTGACACTACGCGGAAAATACCCCTGATGCAATACCATATTTACAGGTATATAATAGCCATTGATCATTTTAAAAACGAACTCTATATTTTTCAGAATAAGCCGGGAGGTGAAGGGGAAAACCATGGCCTTGAAAAATTAGCGGACCTTATCAGGAATAAAAACTTTCCTGAATATCATTTTGAAAGCAAACATGAAGAACAATCAAACCTGACTAATGAGGAGTTTATTGCTGTAGTTGAAAAGATGAAGCAGCATATTTTCAGGGGGGATGTTTTCCAGATAGTGCCTTCAAGGGGCTTTTCGCGAAAGTTTCTGGGAGATGAGTTTAACGTGTACAGGGCTTTACGTTCCATCAACCCCTCGCCTTATTTATTTTATTTTGACTACGGGGATTTCAGGATATTCGGTTCATCCCCCGAAGCGCAGATTACGGTAAAAGATGATGTTGCGAATATATTCCCCATTGCCGGCACCTTTAAACGAAGCGGCGACGATGAGCGGGATGCCGAAATAGCCAGGGAACTTGAAAGGGACCCAAAAGAATCTGCCGAACACGTGATGCTCGTTGATCTGGCCCGAAACGATCTGAGCCGCCATTGCGGCGGGGTTGAAGTTAAAGCCTTTAAAGAAGTGCAATATTACTCGCACCTAATCCACCTGGTATCGCATGTTAGCGGGAAATTGCTGCCTGGAGTGTCTTCTTTTAAAGTGGTTGCCGATACTTATCCCGCAGGGACGTTGAGCGGGGCGCCGAAATACCGTGCAATGCAGATCATTGATGAAAATGAAAAAACAAAACGCAGCTTTTACAGCGGAGCCATAGGTTATTTAGGTTTTAATGGTGATTTTAACCACGCCATTATGATACGTTCGTTTTTAAGCAAAAATAATACCCTGCATTACCAGGCCGGCGCCGGTATTGTTGCCGGCTCGGTTGCCGAAAACGAACTGAAGGAAGTGGATAATAAGATAGCTGCTTTGCGAAAAGCAATTGAAATGGCGGAGGGGTTGTGAGTCAGGCTTCCGCCCCCTGGCCCCCTAAAGGCAATGTCATTAAGTTAAGGATTTTAATATCGAACACCCAATATCGAATGATGAATAATGAAGTAAGAACCTTCGGAGTTCGATATTCAAAATTCATTATTCGATATTAATAAACGTCATATTTCCCTTAACTTAACGTGAGCTCGAGATAAGAATTGGATACCATTGCAATATGCCCCCTAAAGGGGGAGGAAAAATTTAATAAAAGCGACATGAACAACACTACAAACATATATGCGAACAATGCCCCCCCCTTTAGGGGGTCGGGGGGCCAGGGCCGGAAGATATTAATAATCGACAATTACGATTCGTTCACCTATAATCTGGTACACCTTGTTAACGAGATCGGGCTGCAATGCGAGGTATGGCGAAATGATAAATTTAATATCAGCGATGTGGAGGTTTTTGACCGTATCATCCTTTCGCCGGGGCCGGGCATACCGGCTGAAGCAGGCTTACTATTGGAGGTGATAGAAAAATATTCACCGTCAAAAAGTATTTTTGGCGTTTGCCTGGGGCAGCAGGCCATTGCCGAGGTTTTCGGCGGTAAACTTTATAACCTAAAACAGCCCATGCATGGCATAGCAACCCCAATACAGGTAACAAACAGGCACGAAAAGCTTTTTGAGGGCTTACCCGGGAGCTTTAAGGTTGGCAGGTACCATTCATGGGTAGTTGACGAAAAAGCTATCCCCGATTGCCTTGAAATTACCGCCATTGACGAAGAAGATAGCTCGGTAATGGCATTAAGGCACAAATATTTTGATGTTAGGGGGGTTCAATTTCATCCGGAATCGGTATTGACCGAATATGGGAAAGAATTGATGCAAAACTGGTTAGCCCCCTGACCCCTCCATAGGAGTCCTATCGGACCTAAAGGGGGAAGTATGGCGGTTATGCCTGCGCAATCTTTATTGAAGAAGTTAAATTGTACAATGAAATAAACAATAAGCCCCCTTTAGTGTAATGGCACTAAATAAAATAAAAATACAAGGTTAAAATAATGTCGAATAATTAATTTCGAACATCGAATACCGAAATTTCACTTCGTCATTCATTATTCAAAATTCATTATTCGATATTAAATCTTTTAAGTTAGCGCCATTACCTTTAGGGAGGCTAAAAATTCCCCTTTAGGGGGTTAGGGGGACCAATGAACATACTTGATAAAATCGTTATAAATAAAAAAAAAGAGGTGCGATACGCAAAGGAGCGTACTTCGTACACCAAACTGGAAGAATCTGATTTTTTTCACAGGGAATGCTACTCGTTGAAACAATTTTTGCTTGATCCTGAACGTACCGGTATAATAGCCGAATTTAAACGAAAATCACCATCAAAAGGGATCATAAATGATAAGGCAGGTGTTAAAGAAATTACCAATGCTTATGCTGATGCCGGGGCTTCCGCTTTATCCGTTTTAACCGACCGTGATTTTTTTATGGGTAAAAAGGCTGATCTTATCGCAGCCCGCAAGGCTAATACCATCCCGATTTTACGCAAGGATTTTATGATTGATGAATACCAGGTTATTGAAGCTAAAGCCTTAGGCGCTGATATTATATTACTAATCGCGGCTATCCTTACGCCGGATGAGATACAAAAACTGGCCTCCATTGCAAAATGCATCGGTTTAAATGTTTTACTGGAAGTGCACAACCTTGAAGAACTGGAAAGGAGCATCAACCCAAACCTGGATGCCATTGGGGTGAACAACCGCAATCTGGCCGATTTTACCGTCTCGGTGGAAACATCTTATAAATTAGCCCTGCATATCCCTGCTGAATT